>ADZZ01000234.1 GCA_000179315.1 delta proteobacterium NaphS2 | reverse complement strand
AAGTGAAAGGGATGATGAAAGCCAGGATGGCATAAGAGAACCAGTGTGCTCGTTCCCTGCCGAGATTGGTGGAAGAAAAAGCATTTTGTAGAGGCTTTAAGATATCGTTTAGAATAAACATGTTGCCAAGCTCCTTTCCGATGGAATATCAATAAGTTGTTATCGAATCCTATCACGAGATGGAGCGAATTTCAAGGGTAAAAAGTTAAATAACTAGTTGAATTTATTGGCATAAAAATTGAAAAAATTTTCATTTTTCGTGCCAAAATTCTCTGCGCATAATAAAAAAAATGCGCGGAACTGGCTGGAAAAATTGGAAAAGGTTCAAAAACGGTGAAACTTTAGTATAAAATTGAACTGCGCATCTCGATCCGGATTTTGTTTCCCCTCTTTAACTTTTCTATTGGCCTGCATGCTGTAACCCATTTTCTGGAGCATCAAGTATACAGTCTTTTGGGATACATTATGCCCTTTTTTTCGAAGGGCTTCTGATAGCTTATAAGTGCTTTTGCAGGTCCATCTGAGAGGTGACTCCGGATCACCTCTGGTAAGCGGATCTATCAGCATATCAAGGTCTTTAATCAATGCCGGGTTTTTGTCCGACAAGCGTTTACGACCACCACCAGGTTTCCGAATACGTCGCTTTACCCCATCTGCCTTACCCGTTAGTTCCTTTTTTCCTCTTCCGATGGTCACGCGTGATATACCAGTTGCCTGGCAAACAATGGTATCGCCTCCTCTGCCAATTGTATTAGCTTCTGATGCAGCCCATTCGAAACGTCAACCGAAAATTGACCCCTTGCGTCAACCGAAAATTGACCCCTCTATGATTTAATAGTTTTGCATTTATCCATATTCTGGTACGCTGTTTTCACCTGCTCGGAGGATAGGGCAACTGCTGGGAAGCAACCCGAGCGCCGAAGCAGGTGACGTAGGCATGGGGCCGTACTCGATAGTACGGCCCTTTCCTCATGTCTTTTATTACATGCTTATGTCCATAATGCGTTAAATCCCGGGGGTTTGGGGGCTGGCCCCCATTTAAATCAGTCAAACATTCCTTCAAGTCGCCAAATATTTTTGAATTAAGCTATTTATATGGTTTACAGCAACGATTCGCGGAGTTGGGTTAAGTTATTTGCTTCAACAACTCCAGTGCTTTCTCCTGACTTTTCCCAATTTCAGACCGCGATACGTCACCAATTAGAATCGGATAAGTATATCCGGTTTCTTGGACCAGGAGTCCGCCGAACGCATCTGCGATCCTGTAAATATAGTAATCCTCAAGGTCATCAAACCAGGTGGTGTTTTCATCTGTAAACTCAAAACTGACTGTTTCCAGCCTGCCCTTTAACGTATTGTATATAGTGATTTCTTTCATTTGGGGCTCCTTTTCAATGTTTCCTTTAAACGGTAACTGTCCCAGTCGCAATTGATGATGTGGGCCTTATGCGTTACCCGATCCAGCAGCGCTGCCGTCATACTGGGATCACCAAATATTTCCGTCCAGTCTCCAATCCCTTATTGGTGGTTATGATGACGGATTTTCTTTCGTGACGTTCCGC
>ADZZ01000235.1 GCA_000179315.1 delta proteobacterium NaphS2 | reverse complement strand
TAAAACCGTATTTCAGTTTAACGGCTCCGGGGTGTTGATTTTCATATTCGCCGGTGAAAGTAACCGATGTGCTGTCATTATGGATCTGTCTTGTTTCAAGCAGATATACTCCAATGGCATTTGCGCTCAATTCACACATAAAGGAATTTCGGTCTGCCTTGAAAAGACAGTCAAGCTTTTTGGCAATTTGATCGTCATTGTACATTGAAGCGTTGAGCCCATATTCACTTAGTCCATCCATGTAATCAGCGGCCCATTGTTCAACTTTATAAAGGGGTTGTGATGCACATATGATATTGGCTACCACAACCGAAAGAATTTGAGCAGGATCAACTGGCGATTGTTCCGGCTTCTTGACGTATTTCGAAAAAAGCCCATAGATCCCGAGCTGATCAATGTAGTACTTTACCATGGGAAGAACATCGACCCTTTTCGTAATGACATTCAATTGCTCCATAAACGGCCCCAAAAAATAGAGTTTTGAGCGTATTATGGATTATTAGGAAACAAATGTCCAGAAAAATCGACAACATATTGGTTTTATTGACGATTTTATAATTCAGAAAACTCGTACAGCAGGTGCGGAATGTGCGTTCTAGTAGTTCGTTTCATTTAAACTAAAGTTTCACCGTTTTTGAACCTTTTCCAATTTTTCCAGCCAGTTCCGCGCATTTTTTTTATTATGCGCAGAGAATTTTGGCACGAAAAATGAAAAATTTTTTCAATTTTTATGCCAATAAATTCAACTAGTTATTTAACTTTTTACCCTTGAAAT
>ADZZ01000236.1 GCA_000179315.1 delta proteobacterium NaphS2 | reverse complement strand
AGGGCACAGCTGATTTCCAAATATGGCGGAACGTCACGAAAGAAAATCCGTCATCATAACCACCAATAAGGGATTTGGAGACTGGACGGAAATATTTGGTGATCCCAGTATGACGGCAGCGCTGCTGGATCGGGTAACGCATAAGGCCCACATCATCAATTGCGACTGGGACAGTTACCGTTTAAAGGAAACATTGAAAAGGAGCCCCAAATGAAAGAAATCACTATATACAATACGTTAAAGGGCAGGCTGGAAACAGTCAGTTTTGAGTTTACAGATGAAAACACCACCTGGTTTGATGACCTTGAGGATTACTATATTTACAGGATCGCAGATGCGTTCGGCGGACTCCTGGTCCAAGAAACCGGATATACTTATCCGATTCTAATTGGTGACGTATCGCGGTCTGAAATTGGGAAAAGTCAGGAGAAAGCACTGGAGTTGTTGAAGCAAATAACTTAACCCAACTCCGCGAATCGTTGCTGTAAACCATATAAATAGCTTAATTCAAAAATATTTGGCGACTTGAAGGAATGTTTGACTGATTTAAATGGGGGCCAGCCCCCAAACCCCCGGGATTTAACGCATTATGGACATAAGCATGTAATAAAAGACATGAGGAAAGGGCCGTACTATCGAGTACGGCCCCATGCCTACGTCACCTGCTTCGGCGCTCGGGTTGCTTCCCAGCAGTTGCCCTATCCTCCGAGCAGGTGAAAACAGCGTACCAGAATATGGATAAATGCAAAACTATTAAATCATAGAGGGGTCAATTTTCGGTTGACGCAAGGGGTCAATTTTCGGTTGACGTTTCGAATAGCTCTTCGATTGGATTGGATGGTTGAAATGGGTAGCCTGCTTGAGTTTCAAACGGATCGTTGAATTGACTGGCTATCGAAAAAGCTATCGAGTTTCCCTCCAAAACTTTCAACGCGCCTTCAGGGCTCATGTATTTATACAAAATCATCAAGATTTCCTCTACGCAGCTAACACAAAGTTCACCCGCCGGGAACCCAATACAGACTTGGTTTGAGTCACGTTCAACTCGATATTACCCAATGGGAAAAGGCCGCCCCGGGTTCCCGGTCGAGTGTGAAACGCCGGGTTATGCTTAAAATTTCATTTTTTCCTATGGAAGATACTTCTAATAATTTTTCTTGTTTCTTCTCTTGGTTTTCTCTCAAACTCAAATTGTGCACCGCTTAATGCATCCGGTAGCTTAAGGCTTATTTTTACCCCTCCATCAATCAGGCCCTTGCTTCTTTCAAAAGTCTCTGTGATTTCCTCACGATAAGTAGGTGTCAATTCTATATCAGAAGCGGCAGTGGAATCCTCAACAATTTGACTTGTTGGCGTTGAAGGATCATAAGCTCTTTGTTGTGGTAATCCTCCAGGAAGGGTAATTGTTGTAACTGAAGTTTGACAGTTGCCCCAAAAAATGGGCGCCCAAAAGCAGATAAGTACCTGATATTAAGACTTCCGGTTTCAAATTGAGCTCAAAAAGGTAGTGCCACAGAAATCAATTTGTTATATTGACAATTTAATATGTTAGGCTCTACCTTAGGGGTGTCTTTTATATGAGGAGGCCCCAATGTTCGCTCGTGCCAAGAAGTCCGGTAAGTATCAGTATTTGCAAATCGTCGAAAACAAAAAAGAGAAAGGCAAAGTCAGACAGCGTGTGATCGCTACCATCGGCCGGATGGACCAACTGCAGTCAAAGGGCCGGGTGGAAACGCTCATCCGGTCATTGTCCAGATTCTCCGAACAGGCCCTGTTGATCATCTCGGGAAAAAGCGATGTCTCCGCTGACTCCAAAAAGATCGGGCCCGTGCTGATTTTCGAGCGGCTGTGGGAAGAGGCCGGAATCAGAAAGGCTATTTCCCGGGTATTGGAAGGACGTAAGTTCGAGTTCGATGTGGAGCGCGCCATCTTCCTCACGGTCCTTCACCGATTGTTGGTATCCGGTTCGGATCGTTTCTGTCATCGCTGGTGTCGGGATTACATCATCAAAGGCATCGAAGGTTTGGAACTTCACCATCTCTATCGGGCCATGGGTTTCCTGGGTGAAGCGCTCGATGTGCAGAACGAAAGTACCGGTTTTTCGCCCAGATGCAACAAGGACCTTGTGGAGGAACTGATCTTTTCCCATCGCCGAGATCTGTTTTCGGATCTGGACCTGGTATTTTTCGACACCACCTCCATCTACTTTGAAGGGCACGGTGGAGAGAGTATCGGCCAATTCGGTTTCAGCAAAGACCACCGGCCCGACCGGGTTCAAATGATCGTTGGGGCGGTCATCGATGATAAAGGCCAGCCAATCTGCTGCGAGATGTGGCCAGGAAATACGGCTGATGTTACTGCACTTTTGCCCGTCGTTGAAAGGCTGAAAAAACGGTTCGCCATCAATCGGGTCTGCATTGTTGCCGATCGCGGCATGATCAGTGCGGATACGGTGGAACAACTCGAGTCTCCAACAAACCGGACCCCATACATCCTGGGAGCCCGCATGCGAAAAGTGAAAAAGATTCGAGATCGCGTTTTGTCCCATCCCGGTCGTTACAAAGAGGTTCGCACTGAAAGCAGCGATCCGAAAAAGCGGGAGCCGCTCAAAGTCAAACAGGTTCAAATAGATGGTTGTCGATACATCATTTGCCAGAACCCTCGCCAGCAGCGAAAAGATGCCGCTGACCGCGAAGCCATCGTCAAGGCGCTCACTGAAAAACTCAAAAAGGGACCCAAAAGCCTTGTTGGCAACAAGGGGTTCCGGAAGTATTTGAAGGTCGAGAAGGACAGTGCCCGTATCGATGAAAAACGAGTGACGTATGAAGCGCGTTTTGACGGCAAATGGGTACTGCAGACAAACACGGATCTTTCGCCCGAAAAGGTGGCACTAAAGTACAAGGAGTTGTGGCGTGTCGAAAGGGTTTTTCGAGACGTCAAATCACTGCTGGATACCCGTCCCATATTTCATCAGAAGGATCAGACGATCCGCGGTCACGTATTTTGCAGTTTTCTGGCGCTGGTACTTCGAAAGGAACTGGATCAAAGGCTTGTTAAAGCCGGCCACCGTTTCGAATGGGCGGAAATAAAGCAAGACCTGAAGTCTTTACAGACCGTCACCATCGAAGAAAACGGCAGGCGGCTTGCTATCAGAAGCCAGAGCAAGGGAGTCTGCGGCAAAGTTTTCCAGGCTGTTGGGGTTGCCATGCCGCCTACAATACGGGACGTCGAGCCTATACCGGAAAAGTCAGATGGTAGTGCCAACAAAATCCGTGTGTCTTTTAACTAGCTGAAATAGCAAAATAATAATTTTCTAACTGTCAAACTTGAGTGTAACATAATCAGACGATGGAATTGTAGTCGTTTTGACTGATGTAGAAGTAACTGAATCAACACCATTTTTTTCCTTTTTCATATCACCCTCATTTTCATTTTTCCTTGATGAGCATAACAGCATATTTATATAAAAATGCACGATAAACAGAAAAGGCTCATACGACGATTTCCCGTGCTGTAAATAATTTGATTGAAAAAGTCATTTTCGCTGGGAATTTCTTCAGATTTGGTATAAATAAGATGGCTTTCTGTCCACTTAAATATGCAGATAGCCATGACCACAAAATCGTCTACAAATCCGGAGATTGGAATCCTTGAACTCATCGACCCCGCTAAGTGCTACGAATTCTTCAGAGAAAAGAAGTGGCCATGTGGTATTTGTTGTCCAAAATGTACCTCAAACCGGGTCAAAAAGAACGGTCACAAACGTAATGCTCCGCTTTGTCGGAACTATAAATGCAATAACTGCGGTTGCCGTTTCAACGATTTTACGGGTACCATTCTGGCAAGAAAACACCATCCCATCAGAGTATGGATCGTCATGTTATACCTCATGGGACTAAACCTATCCAACAGGCAAATCGCCGCGGAGCTGGACCTTAATCCGGATGTCGCCCATAGGATGACTATTTTGCTTCGGAGCGAAATCGCTGCAAGGAAGCCGGGATGTAAAGTCAGTGGGGTAGTAGAGTGCGACGAAGTATACGTAATTGCAGGGCATAAAGGGCATCCGGAAAAAGTTCGTCAGAAAGGGCGAGCACCACGGTGCAGAGCGCTCAAGGGTGCTCCGGGCCGAGGAACTCTTGAAAAAGAAAAACCTCCTGTCCTCGGAATCATTGAACGTTCCGGGGATGTCGCCATTTTTATGCTTCCAGACGTTAAACAAAAAACCATCGAACCGATTTTGCGGTCTGTTATAACACCAGGAACCTTGGTGAATACAGATGAGTACAGCATTTACAATCATCTCACTGACTGGGGCTATACCCATAAGACTGTTTGTCATGGTAAGGGAGAATATGCCAGAGATGAAGACGGCGATGGCTTCTGTGAAGTTCATGTCAATACAATTGAGGGCTTTTGGTCGCTTCTACGATCTTGGCTGCGACCACATCGCGGCGTGTCTCAAGAAAACTTACCACTTTATCTGAGTTTTTTTGAGTTTGTCCATAACGTACGCCGGAGAGGAAAAGCATTGCTGCCGTCATTGATCAATGTCCTTTTTGCAGCCCACGCATGAGCACGCGGAAACGTCGTATGAGCCACAGAAAATTGGTTAACTTCGCTAACGGACTTCTTAAACCTGCATCACTTATCCCACGTTTCTTCTGTTTGTCTTTCTGAGCTTTTCGAGTAAGCCGGTAATCGGATACGGCTTGGCAACATGTTTGTCGATATCATCCAAAATTTTCTGCAGCTATTGATCCTACCGAATTGTGCGTAAGCTGCCACGCTTCGAATCCATTCGTAAATTGAATGGTTCTCACTCACTCAAATTTCCCTTTCACCGGTCAATCTCGGGGATCACCAGGTCCAGGCTCCCAAGGATGGATACGGCATCCTGCAACAGATGCCCCTTTGCCAACTCCCCGAAAAGGCTTAAATTACTAAATCCGGGGGACCTCAACTTCACCCGATAGGGATATTTGTCGCCGTTAGATACCAGATGAACGCCGATCTTTCCCCTGGCCCCTTCCACGGCGAAATAGACTTCACCCTTGGGAGGCTTCCAGCGTGGCTTGGGAGCCTTTTGGACGATGTGCTCCCCATCCGGAATCCGGTTTACGGCCTGTTCGATAATATTCAGGCTTTCCGCCATCTCCGCCATCCGCACCCGGTAACGGCCCATGGCATCGCCATTTTCATCCACCGGTATGTGATAGTCAAAACGATCGTAGATGGAATAGGGCTCGGTCTTGCGAATATCATAGGCCCGGCCGGATCCTCTGATCACCGGTCCCGTAGCCCCGTATTTCCGGCACATTTCCAAAGAAATAACGCCCACATTTTCGCACCGTTTGCGAAAAATAATGTTGTCGGTGACCAGATCCCGGTACATAGGAAGGCGGTTCCGCATATGGTTCACAAACGCAAGGGTGTCTTTCAGAAAAGCGGCATCCACATCGGTCGCCACCCCGCCGGGTCGAAAAAAGCTGTAGGTAAGGCGTGAGCCTGAAATGGGTTGAAGAAGATCCAGAATCTTTTCCCGATCCTCAAACGCGTACATGATGGGGGTGAATGCCCCCAGATCCAGGATATATGCACCGAACCAGACCAGATGGGACGAAATGCGGTTCAGCTCCCCGGTGATAACGCGAATGAATTCCGCGCGTTCAGGGACTTCGATGCCGGCCAGTTTTTCCAGCGCCCCCACCCAGGCCCAGTTCCATCCCAGCGGATTCAGGTAGTCCACACGCCCCATGTTGGGCATGTACTGAATACAGGTCCTGATCTCCGCCATCTTTTCATGCATGCGATGCAGGTATCCAATGACCGGCGTGGCCTTTACGATATACTCGCCGTCAAGCTCCAGAACGACTCGAAGGACCCCATGGGTGGAGGGGTGCTGAGGCCCCATATTGAGGACCATGGTGCTCCCGTTATCGGCCACCGCTTTCAGATCTTCAACTCCTTGTGAACCGGGTTGGCAATGTTCTATTTCGGGCGATATGCGCATCTCACTTTTTAATGGGTCTCGGGCTTCCCTTTCACCACGGGCTCTTCGTTCTTTTCGAAAAAGAGAAGATCAGGTTCCCTTTTAAGGATTTCCCCCGTGTCCAAAAGATCTCTAAAGGGAGCACGATCCTTCTCCTTTCTTTGAAGGGGATGGTCCGTCATACCTTCCGGCAACAACAAAGGCTTCGGGTCCGGATGACCCGCAAAACGGATGCCGAAAAAATCCGTTGTCTCCCGTTCGTGCCATAATGCCCCGCTGTAAACGGTACTGATGCTCGGAATTTGCGGTTCATGGTGCGGGAGGATCACATGAAGGGCCACCCGTTCCGGGCCCTGATAGGCGCTTAAATGGTAAACAATCACAAACCCCTCCCTTGCGTCCAGGGTCGAGATATCTTCCAGAAAAAATTCTTCGTGATAAAGGGATTGGACCGTACTTAAGAGAGATTCAGGGGAAAGGAACAGCCCCCAGGTTAAACCGGTTTTTTGAAAGTCGTGCCGGCACAGGCAAAGGGGTTCAAGATCTTTCATCCATGCAGGGATCATTGGCTCTCTTCCCCGGGCCGGTGGGGCCACCAGCGCCTGCCGGTGATTTTCTTCTGCAATTCAAACAGGCCCTCGAGGAGGGCTTCCGGCCGGGCCGGGCATCCGGGAACATACACGTCCACGGGGATAATTTTGTCCACACCCTCCAACACGGCGTACTGCCCCGGAAATTTGAAAGGCCCCCCTGAAATGGCACAGTTTCCCATGGCGATCACCCATTTGGGGGCGGGCATCTGTTCGTACAAACGTTCGATGGCCGGTGCCAGTTTATGGGTTACGGTACCGGCGACGATCATGAGATCCGATTGGCGTGGCGAGGGCCTGAACACCTCGGCGCCGAACCGGGCCAAGTCGAACCGGGCCATACCCACGGACATCATTTCGATGGCGCAACAGGCCAACCCGAAGGTCATGGGCCATAGGGACATGGCACGGCAGACATTCTGTAGTTTTTCGGCCAGATCCAGCCGGAGCAGAGGAGAGGTCCATGGTTCCCCGCTCGGGGTCACCACATCTTGCGAGGCCACTTGAAAACTCCCTTCGCATGAAAAAACAAAACAGCCAGGGCGAGAATCAGAAGGAAAATGAAGACCTTAAAAAACGCTGAAAGACCCGTGGCCTCCGAATAGAAAAGCGCCACCGGAAAGAGATAGAGCACATCCACCTCAAAGGCCAGGAAGATGAGCGCATATATGTAGTAGTTGAGATGAAACTGAATCCGGGCGCCGCCGAGAGGGCGCATGCCGCATTCATAGGGCATGCCCATTTGCTCACCCCGTGCCCGGGGGGAGAGAAAAAAAGCACCGGTCAAAGCGCCTGCGGCCATGAGAAAACCGACCAGAAAGAAGAGCAAAATCGATATGTGCAGCCAGTTAAAGACCATTCCAACCCGTAGTCAGGTTCTTCCTGAACGATGATAAAGCTCTCTGAAATAATTACCGGTATCATATCAGGAAAAGTGATGCTTGCAAGAAATAATTTTATTTTCGCAGAAGTTGTGATCTTTAGAAAATAATGGGAAAACGATTCCCGTCCCTATTCATTTTTCTGGTTGACACCGCCGGGAGGGATACTCTAAGCTTTTTACGCAGACTCGCTCCACCAGCGCCCAAAATTAATATCTCAATTACCGCCCTTGATGTGAGAAATTGTCCGCCATGGCTATCGTGTATGCGCTGATCCTTGTGTTGGGACTTGTACTGTTTGCCTGGGTCGGCATTCAGGGACTGGGCATGACCTATCTGTTCGGCGTCGTCTTCCCCTATACGGCCATGGTCATTTTTTTTCTTGGGGTCCTGGCCCGGTTGCTTAAGTGGTCCCGCATTCCCAATCCCTTTTCCATCCCCACCACCGGGGGCCAGCAGAGAAGCCTTCACTGGATCAAACCGGCCGGAATGGACAATCCCTTCACCCGGGGGCAATCACTCCTGAGACTCTTATCCGAAGTCTTCTTATTCAGAAGCCTTTTCAGGAACCTCTCCCTGAGGTTGGCGGATCAGAAGCCTCAACTGACATTTTCTTCAGCCAAGTGGCTCTGGCTGTTTGCGATTTTTTTCCATTATGCCCTGTTTGTAACCCTCTTCAGACACCTTCGGTTCTTCACGAATCCGGTACCCTGGCCGGTGAACATGGCGGAGACACTGGACGGGTGGTTGGAAGTGGGGATTCCCCAGATACTGGTGAGCGGTCTGATTCTACTGCTGGCGGTGACATTGCTGCTGGCGCGTCGGCTCTTGATTCCAAAACTGCGATATATCTCCCTTTTAAACGACTACTTTCCACTGTTCCTGCTGATCGGCATCGCCGGTACGGGTGCACTCATGCGCTACGTGCTGGGTATCGATGCAAACAGCGCCAAACAACTGGCCATGGGGCTGATTTCCTTTAAGCCGGTCGTCCCGGAAGGGACGGGGCCGCTTTTTTTTGTGCACCTCTTTCTCGTCTGCATCCTCCTTGCCTATTTTCCTTTCAGCAAACTGATGCACGCGGGGGGCATCTTCTTTTCCCCCACGCGCACCATGCCCAACAACAGCCGGGCCGTGTATCACCAAAACCCATGGAACTACCCGGTAAACTTTCACACTTACCGATCTTACGAGAATGAATTTCACGATAAAATGGTGGAAGCGGGCATTCCTTTGGATGAAACCGCTCCCCCTCTGAACGGAAAGGACTAACCCGTGAGCAACCATCTCCCCGAACCCGAAGAATTGGCCCGCATTCATTTGGACATGTCTGCCTCCGGATGGATGGATACCCCCGCCGTACTTCGAGAGGGGATGTACTGCCACGGGGTCCAGGGAAAAAACATCGAGGCCGTGGGGATGCCCAATCCCCGGGACTGGCGGGTGGAAGACGACGACTGGCAACTGCCGGAAGACTGGCACCATATTGTCATGGAAGGTCTCAAGGAACGGCTTCACCGATTCCGTTCACTACAGATTTTCATGGATATCTGCGTTCGATGCGGGGCCTGTGCCGACAAATGTCACTTCTTCATCGGCTCGGGCGATCCCAAGAATATGCCGGTGCTGCGGGCGGAACTTCTCCGGTCCGTGTATCGCTACGACTTCACCCGGGCCGGCCGCATCATGGGAAAGATGGTGGGGGCGCGGAAGCTCACCAAAGCGGTCATCCGGGAATGGTGGTATTATTTTTTTCAGTGCAGCGAATGCCGCAGATGTTCCCTCTTCTGCCCCTACGGCATCGACACGGCGGAGATTACCATCCTGGGCCGGGAACTGCTGAATCTCCTGGGCCTCAACATCGACTGGATCGGGGCGGCGGTGGCCAAATGCCATCACGTGGGCAATCATATCGGCATGGAACCGCAAACCTTCAAAGAATCGATCTTATTTCTGTGCGATGACATCCAAGAGATCACCGGCATCAAAATTGATCCCTCCTTCAACCGGAAAGGCGCCGAAATACTGTTCGTCACCTCTTCCGGGGACTTCTACGCGGACCCCGGCATCTTCACCTGCATGGGATACCTGATGCTGTTCCATCAACTGGGTCTGGACTATACCTGGTCCACCTATGCGGCCGAAGGGGGCAATTTCGGGCTTTTCACCAGCCATGAGGTGGCCAAACTGCTCAACGCCAAGATGTACGCCGAAGCCGAAAGATTGGGCGTCAAGTTCATTCTGGGGGGGGAATGCGGACACATGTGGCGGGTTATCCACCAGTACATGGGGACCCTGAACGGCCCGGCCGGTTTTCTGGAAACGCCCGTCTCACCGATTACCGGAACCCGATTTGACCATGCGGCTTCCACCAAGGCGGTCCATATCTGCGAATTCACCTCGGATCTGGTTCATGAAAACAAAATCAACCTGGATCCCTCCCGAAACGATCATCTTCGTGTCACCTTTCATGATTCCTGCAATGTGGCACGTGGCATGGGGCTGCTGGAGGAACCCCGCTACCTGATCAATAAAGCCTGCAATCACTTTTATGAGATGCCCGAAGAAACCATTCGGGAACGGACCTTCTGTTGCGGCAGCGGCGCCGGGCTCCATGCGGGGGAAGACATGGAACTGCGCATGCGGGGCGGTTATCCGCGGGCCAATGCGGTGAGAAATGTGCGTGAGCTTCATGATGTCAACACGCTGGCTTGCATCTGCGCCATCGACCGGGCTGCTTTCCCCGCATTGATGGACTACTGGGTTCCGGATGTGAGGGTCACGGGCGTCCACGAGCTTCTGGGCAACGCACTGATAATGGACGGGGAATGCGAGCGGACCGTTGACCTTCGCGGGGAGGAACTGCCCACCGGACCCGCAAAACAATCGGCGGAAGATGTATCGCTTAGAAATGCCGTCGATATCCCGGAGGGTGCCTGATGTACGGTAAACGCTGGGTCATTCCGGGAATGATTCTTTTTGTGGCGCTGGCCGCCTTTCCCTTTTACTGGTATGCCGTGGGAAAAGATAAACCCTTTCCGCAATTGGAAATGCCCAAAAACGCCAAAGCCTGTGTGGAAAAAACGCCCTTCATGCGGGCCAATCACATGCGTCTTCTGGATGCCTGGCGCATTGCGGTGGTGCGTGACAACCTTTTTGTTTACACCGCGGCCTCGGGAAAAACCTTTGAGATGAACCTTCACAAGACATGTCTCGGCTGCCACACCTCCACGGAAAAATTCTGCGACCGCTGCCATACCTATAATGACGTAACGCCGCCCTGCTGGGAATGCCATTTGCAGACGGAAACCGCGTCCAAAGGGAGTGCTTCGTGACCATCAGCCGACGAAAATTCCTTAAAACGACCTCCGTATCGTGTCTGGCACTGGCGGCGGGCCCATCCCTGGGGCACGGTTATGAACTGCTTGAACTGCCGGGTCGCATGTCCAAGGGTCCGGAGGAACTGAAAGCCAAACGCTGGGGCATGGTGGTGGACATGCGCAAGTGTGACGGCCGGTGCACGGAGGATTGCATCGGCGTCTGTCACGAAATCCACAATGTCCCTTTTATTCCCGAAGCGGAACACCAGGTCATGTGGCTGTTCCAGGAACCGTACGAGAACGCTTTTCCCGACCGATCCCGTGAACTCGTATCGAAGGTCCTTAAAAACCGCAGATTCCTGTTGCTCTGCAATCACTGCGACGACCCGCCCTGCGTACGGGCCTGCCCCACCCAGGCCACGTTCAAACGGGAAAAGGACGGGATTGTCATGATGGACTATCACCGGTGCATCGGATGCCGTTTCTGCATGGCCGCCTGCCCCTACGGATCACGAAGTTTCAATTTCAGAGACCCACGGCCCTATGTCAGGAAAATCAACCCGGCATTTCCCACCCGGCGGAGAGGGGTGGTGGAAAAGTGCAACTTCTGTCAGGAACGGCTGGAAGTGGGAAAAATGCCGGCCTGTGTGGAAACCTGCAAGAAAGGCGCCCTTGTGTTCGGCGATCTGGACGATCCCGATTCGGAAATTCGCCGGATTCTGGCGGAAAGCCCCCATGTGAGACGGAAACCGGAATTGGGGACACGCCCATCGGTATTTTACCTGTTTTGAGGCCTTTCTATGATTGAAAAAGCCTTTCACGGCGGAAAAGGTTATTGGATATGGATTATTTTCCTTGCGGCAGGCACGGGTATGGGCCTCCTCGCCTATCTGTATCAACTGAAGGAAGGGCTCTGGCTCACCGGCATGAGCCGGAATGTTTCCTGGGGCTTTTACATCTCTCAGTTCACCTTTCTGGTGGGTGTGGCGGCATCGGTCCTCATGGTGGTGCTGCCCCTTTATCTTCATGATTTCAAGGCATTTTCCCCCATCACCGTCCTTTCCCAGTTTTTGACGGTGGGAACGCTCGCCATGAGCCTGCTCTTCATCTTTTCGGATGTGGGCATGCCCATGCGCATCCTGAACGTGCCCCTGAACCCCACGCCGGGGTCCATGCTCTTTTACGATACTGTCTTTCTCCCGGGATTCCTGCTGCTGAACCTCATCATCGGCTGGACCGCTTTGGGCGCTGAAAAGCGGCGCGCCGTACTTCCCCCTTGGGTCAAGATCCTTATTTATATCTCCTTTCCCTGGGCCGTCATCATGCACACGGTTACGGCGTTCATCTATGCGGGGACTCCGGGGAGAGGTTTCTGGATGACGGCCATCATGGCGCCCCGGTTTCTGACCACGGCTTTTGCGGCGGGATGCGCCATCCTGATCGTGCTTTCGATGGTGCTCGGGAGGCTTTCAAGCTTTGATGCCGGGGAAAAAGCCATTCAAAAACTGACGACCATCATGTTTTATGCGCTGATCATTGATGCGTTCTTCCTGGCAGTGGAATATTTCACCGCCTTTTACAGCCATGTCCCCGCCTATAGCGAAACCTTTCGGTATCTCCTCTTCGGCATTGACGGAAACACCGCCTTCGTACCATGGTTCTGGCTCATGAACATCGCCATTTTGTGCGCAATCGGGCTGCTGGCGTTTCCCGGTGTCAGACACAACCATCTTCATTTATCCATCGCCTGCATTGTGGCGCTCTGCGGTCTCTGGATCGACAAGGGGTTTCTGCTGGTACCTGCCGCCTTTATCCCCAATGTTTTCGGCCGCATCATGGAATACCCGCCGTCATGGGTGGAATTGACCGTTTCCCTCGGTATCTACTGCCTGGGCATGCTCATGATAACAACCCTTTACAAAGTGACAACGGCCATCAAGAGGGAAACCAACGTACGCCGATGATGGAAAAACAGGTGTGCCGTTTCCCCACGTCACGCTCAGTTCCGGACGACCCATGATATCTTCGGTAAGTCCGGTCGCCAGAACCCGTCCATTTTCAAGAATCACCACACGGCCAGCCAGCTGGAGAATCTCGTCCACGGCATGGGTAACATACAAAATGGGAATGGAAAACTCGCGGGACAATCGCGTAATGAACGGCAAAACCTCATTTTTGCGATCCGCGTCCAGTGACGCCAGGGGCTCATCCATGAGCAGCAACGCCGGGCTGGTCAAAAGCGCCCGGCCGATGGCCACCCGTTGTTTTTCGCCACCGGAAAGTCTTGCCGGCCTGCGGTCTAAAAGATGCCCGATACCCAGGAGTTCCACCACTTGCTCGAATTTCACATACCGCTGATTTAAGGGCGTAAGATTCATGCCGTATGTAAGATTCCTTTTCACCGACAGATGGGGCAGAAGACGCCCGTCCTGAAAGACGTATCCGATTCGACGCTTTTCAGGCGGGAGATTGATGTGGTGTTTTGCATCAAACAGTACACGGCCGCCAATGGCCACCCGCCCGGCATCCGGTTTTGAAAGACCGGCAACCATATTGACAACGGAAGTCTTCCCCGCTCCCGAAGACCCGAAAAGGGCGGTCACGCCCGATGGGTTTCCCTCAAAAGCGACATCGATGCTGAAATTGCCCTGTTTTCGTTTTACGTCAATTTCCAAAACATCTATCCCTTCAACTGCCTGGAAAACCTGCGCGCGGCCATTTCCGAAAGGACCATGGCGATCATGGCCACACCCACCGACAGCAAGCACAACCGCATGGCGCCGGTCTCACCGTCCGGCATCTGCGTCAGCGTATAGAGAGCCAGCGGCAAGGTGCGTGTCTCCCCGGGAATATTGGAAACAAAGGTAATGGTGGCGCCGAATTCCCCCAGACTCCTGGCAAAGGCCAGAATCAGGCCGCTGATGATGCCCGGCGCTACCAGGGGAAGCGTCACCGTGAAAAAGACACGCAACGGCCCTGCGCCCAGTGTGCGCGCCGCCGCTTCAAGCTCCTGATCCACGCTTTCCATGGACAGCCGCACCGCCCGCACCAAAAGGGGAAACGCCATGACGGCCGCCGCCAGCGCGGCCCCTTTCCAGTTAAATGCCAGCGTCACGCCCAGGTGGTCCTGCAAAAAAGCCCCGAGAGGACCTTTACGCCCGAAAAGCACCAGAAGGACATACCCCGTCACCACCGGCGGAAGCACCAGGGGCAGGTGAACGATGCCGTCAAAAATGCTTTTGCCGGGGAAACGCAATCTCGCAAGAATCCAGGCAACCAGAATACCGAAAGGCATGCTTACGGCAACGGCCCAAAAAGATATTCGGAGGCTGAGGCGAAGCGCCTCCCACTCCATGGACGTCAGCCCCGGCATGTTTATTCCCGCACGCTGAATCCGTATTTTTCAAAAACCGTTCTTGCTGCGTCGGATTTCAAAAAAGCCATAAAACGCTCCACCGACGGTCTTCCATGATTTTCGACAATGGCGACGGGGTAAATAATAGGAGAATGTGTTCCAGACGGAAACACCCCGACAATGCGAACCTTTGAAGAGATGGCGGCATCTGTTGAATAGACCAATCCCAAGGGAACCTCGCCGCGCTCAACCATCATAAGTGCGGCCCGCACATCCTTCATTCCCGCCACTTTATTTTTTACCTGCTGCCATACTTTCAGCCGCTTCAAGGCCTCTTTGCCATACATCCCTGCCGGTACATGGTCCGGATCCCCCATGGCGAGCCGACCGTCACCCAGATAGCTTGCCAGCGGAAAATCGGGTTTTATATCGATGTGTTTCAAAGCACTTTGGGAGGGTACAATCAATACAATACGGTTTCCCAGCAAATCAACACGGCTATTCGGTAAAATCATTCTTTTGTTTGTCAAATAGTCCATCCATTTTACGTTGGCGGAAACATAGATGTCCGCGGGAGCACCATTGTCAATCTGCTTGGCCAACGTGGAAGATGCAGCAAAAGAAAAACGGATTTTGTCATTTTGTTGCGCCATATAACGTTGCCCGATATCGGACATAGCATTGGTGGTTGACGCCGCTGCAAAAACGGTGACCGTATCGGTCTCGTCGGCAGCCGTCGCCGTCATCAAACTTGCGCACAGAACCACTATACAGCTCATAACGATAAGCATTTTTGTCCTAAAGATTCTCCATATCATGGGTAATTTCCTTTCCAGCACATTAATCTATGTTAGAATATTCTTCATTGGAGCCGCAACCTTTTTGTGCAAAATTCCGGTGCCAAAGAAATGAAAAGGGGTTTCTTTTGACTTTTTCACCCATTTGAATATCATCTATGAAAATTGGAAATTCAAAAAATTTTATCTGTTTCAGAGAAATTCGGCAAGGGTGATGCGCGGCAAAAAGTTTTTTTATTGGATTGGGGGGATTGCAGGCATGGCGCTGCTGATGCTTTTCGTGCTGCTCCTGGTGGCTCCCCTGCTCATCAATCTCGATAGCATCCATAGAGATATCGAAACCCGTTTTAACCGGGAGACCGGCGGGCAGTGCGGTTTCGGCAAAATCGCGGTTTCCTTTCTCCCCCGGCCCCATGCGGTTATCCACCAAGGAAACTGTTCTTTTCCCGGAGAGAAAAGCCTTACGTTTAAATCCGTATCGGTCTATCCGGAGCTTCTGCCGCTCTTTAAAGGAGAATTTCGCCCATCCCATACTCGATTCATCTCCCCCCGTATCATCATTGACCTCAATTCTGCCGGAAGTAACGGCCAAGCGCTGGCCCCGTTTCCCATAACCAATGGAAAATTCGAAATGAACCAGGGGTTGCGTGACTTGATTGACGAAACCGATGGCCTTATGATCCAGGTTGAGGAGGGTCTTCTTGATCTTACCATCGGGAAAAACCAGTCGTTTCGGTTCAATAATATAAGCCTCTCGGCAAAGCACGCAAAAGGTAATTTGATCCTGGAAATGGACTGCACTTCCAACTTTTTTCAAAAGTTGAATCTCAAGGCCCGGATGGAACTTACATCTTATAAAACAAACGGAGCCCTCACCCTTTCCGGTCTTAAACCCGGCCAATTAACAGGTAACCTCCAAGACGGCAACGCCCTGCGCCTGGAAGATGGTCTCATAGACCTTCAGACAAAATTTGAAGGTGCCGGGTTGAACAGCCTGAAAGCCCATATAAATTTGTCCGCCCCTTCAATGGGGTTATCTCGGGACCAACGCAAAATTACCGTGAAGGGTGCTCAAATCCAGGGCAACATGCAGTTCAACAACGATTCGCTAACGGCAGCTTTGTCTGACATGACCCTGGCGTATCCCCCGATGCGCCTGTCCGGGGTTTTTAAAGATGAAAAGAATACACCCATGGTCAGCCTTCACCTTGAAGGAAAAAATGTGGACGTTTCAGCGGTTCGATCATGCGCCCTGGGTCTTGCGGGAGACATTGCGGGTGTTCAGGATGTTTTCGATATCGTCAAGGGCGGAACGCTCCCTTCCATATGGGTGGACACAAAAGGAAAATCCCTGGCGGATCTGGGCAATCTGAACGTCTACACCATCAAAGGCATCATGCAGGAAGGGAGGATTTCACTGCCCCACCCCAAACTTGATCTCAGGGATGTGGCGGGAAGCGCTTTGATCTCAAACGGAACCCTCATCGGTCATGGACTTCAGGCAAAACTAAATAAAATCAGTGGAAACCGAGGTATCTTTAATGTATCTCTTTCCGATGGAACAGCACCCTTCAACCTGGACATTCAACTTGACGCGGATCTGCAAGAAGCCCATGGGATCTTGAAACAAATCGTACCGAAGGGCACATTTTCGCAACAATTGAAACGCATTCAGTCGGTGGCGGGTCAGGCCACGGCAAGGCTTCAACTGGCTGAAAGGGAAAATGCCCTTCAAGTGAATGTGGATTGTTCAGCCTGTCGTCTTAAAGCCGTCTATCAGTCCCTGCCGCTGCCCATGACAATTTCCGAGGGCAAAATCCACTACCGTCAGCATCATGTTCAACTAACCGATGTGGCGGGAACAGTTGGCGGGTCCCGGTTCTTTGTTTCGTCCGGCGCATTGAACTGGGGGGATGAACCGAGGATGGAGATTGCCGCTTCAAAGGCTACGGTTTTGCTTGAAGAGCTTCATCCATTCATTGGGAATTTGGATACCTCGGAGAGATGGTTGAAAAATCTCGAAAACCTCAAGGGAAAGCTTACCTTTCACGGTTTAAACCTGAAAGGTCCCCTCAAAGACCCCGCCACATGGCATTACCAGGCAGATCTGGAAATGGAGAAGGTGTTTCTGAACACATCGCTTTTACCGGGGCCTCTCATGGTACCCAAGGCCCGCATGCATGTCACGCCGGAAGCCATCCGCGTGCGTGCTGCCGAAATCGACATCCTGAATTCCCGTTTCAATATGACAGGCACCGTGGCGAGTCCCCGGAAGGGAATAAATCGTTGTGAAACCTATCTCGCAGGAACCTTCGGGGCTCAAAGTATCGATTATCTCCATGACAAGTTGAAACTGCCCGATGATTTCCGACTGCAAACCCCGTTAAAAGTGCGATCGGGACATATCGTCTGGACGAAAGATAACGGCATAATTCTGGCGGGAAAACTGCTTTTCCCCAAAGGGCCGAGCGTTTCCGTAAATGTTTCCCATGGACCGGGGAAGTTGAATATTCGAGAGCTGACATTGGAGGATGGTGCGGAGAGGGCCTCTTTCAATATGCTGGCCCACGAAGCGTTGGTGGATGTCAGTTTTTCCGGGAAAATCATGAAATCCACCCTGGACGGTATGTTCCTTAAAAATCCTTTTCTGGACGGCTTGATCGAGGGCGACATTTCCGCCCGGATGCTGCCCATGCAGTCATATGCCGCATCGGCTGAAGGATTTTTAAGGGGTAACGACATTTCCATTTACGGAATACCATTTCCCGCCATGATTGTGGATCTTTCTCTGCGTGCAGAAGGCCAACAACTTCTTGTCGATTCGCTTCAAATGCTTCTGCATCAAAACAAACTTTTCATGCGCGGCAGCGCTGATCTGGCCACGGATGACCCCAGATTTGATGTAGATATCACCACAGACCACGTTGACCTTGACAATGCCCTGGAGTTCCTGACAAAATCGAACGGCAAAACCGCCAATGGGGATAACGAAAAACCGTGGCATTTTCCCATTCAAGGAACAGCCCATCTCATGTGGGACAGCTTGAGTGTCGGCGGTTTTACCTGGCACCCATTTCAGGGAGAAGTCTCCATTATGCCTGAAAGCATCCGGATCTCAGTGGAAAATGCCGCTTTATGCGGGATTTCTTCACCGGGCTACCTGTGGCTGAAACAGAATGATATCGATTTGGACTTTCGATTGAAAGCTGAAAAAGAAGGATTAAATCAAAGTATCACTTGCCTTACCGAAAGACGGATCGACGCCGAGGGCACATTTGATCTGGAAGCCAAAATCACCGCCAGGGGAAAATGGGATGCTCTCCCCAGGAAACTTGAAGGACCCATTCTTTTTTCCGCCGTCGACGGCAGCGTTAAACAGGATCCGGCGCTGGCACGGGTTTTGGCAGTCCTGAACGTCACGGATATTTTCAAAGGCAGGCTTCCGAGTCTGGAAAACGAAGGGCTTTCCTATGATTTGCTGCAGGTGAGGGGCAACCTGAAAGATGGTAAGATTCAGCTGCAAGAAGGTCTCATGAACAGTTCCGCTTTGAACCTTGTCTTTAACGGTGACGTAGACCTGCTCAATAAACAGCCGGACATCAAAATGCTGGCGTCACCCTTTACGCTGACGGACCGCCTGATCAAACTCATTCCGGTTGCAGGGTATATCCTGGGCGGCACACTGATTTCCGTTCCCGTAAAGATCGACGGTTCTTTCGAAGATCCCAAGGTGAAAATCCTACCCTTTTCGGAAATCACATCCGGCGTATGGGGAATGCTGAAAAGGACCCTTAAAACACCGGTCAGAATCGTTAAACCCATGGTGGGCAAGGGAGATAAAACCGAAAACAAAGAAGATGAATCCTTTTTTTGGTAAACATTTTTCCGGAGGAAAACAATGAAAATCGGAACCGTTGTTTTAATGGCGTTTTTTCTGGCAGCCTGTATGACCGCAAAAACAAAATCATGGACCAGCGTCCCGCCGACCCGGCAGGTTCAAAATGCTGATTTCAGCGCACAGTTGACACCCCTTAAGCGGGATAAAACGAATTTTGTATCTTTCAGGCTTTCCATCGACAACAAGACCAACCAAACGCTGAAAATCGACTGGAATAAGACAAGGTATCTCTGTGACGGGAAATCCTACGGGCCGGTTGTGTTCCCCGGCATTGATCCTGCAACCATCAAGGAATCAATTCCACCTGCCCTTATACCGGCAGACGGCACGTTCACCAGAGAAGTTTTCCCCCTCAATCTGGTCGCTTTTGCACCCATACGGGAACAGATCCTGGACGGCGAGGGGCGCGGGCTGTACCCGGGACCCCTGCCACAGGGAGAAAACACCATTGATCTGGTCATTTATCAGGGGGAGCGTCAAATGCGACAACGAATTACCGTGGACATCCGGCAGAATTGACATTATCCGAAAACAGCTCCTGAAAGCATGGCAATTTGCTTGACAAAGTCGGAAATTGCCGGTTAACAATGCATCAAAAGAATTTTCTTATTTGAGAATACCAAGGAGCAATGAACATGGAGATGAACCCCATCGCAATAGAATTAAACGAGATCATAGAAAACGGCAATCCCAACGTTTTTGACATGCTTTCCGCCGTAGGCAAAAACCTCTTTTTCCCGAAAGGCATCCTCTCACAGAGCGCCGAAGCAAAGGAAAAGGCGCACAAATTCAACGCAACCATCGGCATGGCAACGGAAAAAGGGAATACCATGTTTCTACCTTCCATCATGGCCATGCTCAATGACATTACACCCACGGAAGCCCTCACCTATGCGCCTTCTTTCGGCATCCTGCCCCTTCGTGGGGCATGGAAAGAAGAGATTTATCGTAAGAACCCTTCACTGAAAGGAAAGGATATCAGCCTGCCGGTGACCTGCAACGCCATCACCCATGCACTGAGCGTTGCTTCGGATATGTGGGTAGATCCCGGGGACGTCATTTTGCTGCCCGATAAAATGTGGGGCAATTACAATCTCATTTTCGGTGTCAGAAAAGGTGCCGTTATCAGGAATTACACCTTTTTTGATGCAAACGGCGGCTTCAACATGAATGCCTTTAAAACGGCCGTTGAAAACGAGGCCAAAGAACGGAAAAAGATCATTGTGATCCTCAATTTTCCTAATAATCCCACCGGATATACCATTTCATCGAAAGAGGCGAACGGCATCGCGGAAATTCTTGAAAACGTGGCTGAAGCGGGGACCCAGGTGGTAGTATTTCTGGATGACGCCTATTTCGGCCTTTTCTATGAGGATGGCGCCATGAAGGAATCCATTTTCACCCTGCTAATGGATCGCAATCCAAATCTATTGGCGGTCAAACTGGACGGCGCCACCAAAGAAAACTTTGTCTGGGGATTGCGGGTTGGCTTTGTCACCTACGGTTGTCCGGTCAAAGGGGAATCACGGCTCTTTTATGATGCGCTGGAAAAAAAGACGGCGGGGGCGGTCAGGGGATCCATATCCAATGCGTCGCACTTAAGCCAGGAACTGGTCCTCAAATCGCTGCAATCGGATGCCTACCTGGCCGAAAAAAAGGAAAAATTTGAGATCATGAGGGATAGGGCCGCGGAAGTAAAACGCGTTCTCTCCAATGCGAAATACGCTGAGGCCTGGGATGCGTATCCCTTTAATTCCGGCTATTTCATGTGCCTGAAATTGAAAACCGTTCATGCGGAACCGCTGCGGGTTCATTTGCTGAACAAATACGGCGTGGGGCTCATTGCCCTGGGCGAAACCGACCTTCGCGTGGCCTTCTCCTGTCTCGAAAAAGAGGACACAGAGGCGCTTTTTGATACGGTTTTAAAGGGTGTGGAAGATCTTTCGAAGTAGGTTAACATTGACCGTCTTCAATAGATGCCCTCACGACATCCGGCTGCGATGGTTTGCCCCAGTTCCCGGCACTGATCCAGTGTTTCATTTTCCACAGGGCCTTTTGCCGTAACCGGCGCCAGGACCTTCTTGAATTGATAGCCCAAACAAATCCGTTCGATATGGGCCAAAGCGCCTGTGCCGTCATTGCCTGCGCTGATCAAAACTGCATAGGGTTTCTTGAATATTTCCTTTTTTCCCCGCGCCTGATCGTAGGTTCTGTCAAAGAAATCCTTGATCATTCCAGCCATGTATCCGAAGTATTCGGGGGAAGCGATGATCACCCCCTGGCAGGACAGAAGATCCTGAAGGCTCGCCTCATGGGCCATTTTGAGCGACACTTCCACACCTTCCATGGACCGTGCGCCATCTGCGGCGTATTGGGCCATTTTCCGTGTATTTCCACTTTGGCTATGGTAGACAATCAGAATCTTACAGCTCACTTATTTCTCCAAAAATCTCTTAAACAACGGGTTCTCAGAAGTAAGCACCGAACATAAACACCACCGAATCCACGCTGGTATTATCCCCATTCAAATAAGCGTTTGACAGATGTTCCCATCGAAGGGACGTAAAGAGGGATTCCTTCCCCACGGGAAACTCCAGGCCGATGCCCGCCTTCGGATTGAAATTGAGGCGCGAGCCCTGCCCTTCCACGCGGAACCCCGTGTAAATCAGGCCGACTCCGCCTTCAATGTAGGGTATCACCACCTCTGAATCAAGAAAGTCAAGGTAATACAGGGCCATCATGACTGCTGACCCCATAGGCCAGTTATCCGGGGTCGTGGTGGAACCCAAGCTGAATTCCAGTTTAAACCGCAGGTTTTCCGGCGCGCTGTGAGGCCAGATCTTGTCATAATCAAACATGACCAGGTAGTTTGCCAAAATGAATCCGATCTTGCTGTCGGGATGAAAGCTTTGTCCGTAACTGAGGCCGAAACCGAACCGGGTCGGCACTTCCTTTTCATTCTGATCCTCGGCCCGCAACGGCTGGGTGAACAACAACACGGCAAGAAAAACCATCAACACGACAATCGAAATCGGTTTAAATTGCATGTCCAATTACCTGTTTATGTTTCCAAAAACGAGCATTAAAAATCTCTTGGTTTGCAAACCACCTCACGAATGCGGATATCGAACATGTCGAACTTCATGACACTTCTAAAAAAGAGAGAAACTCGGCCCAACTGGAAACACGCGGAACACTTTCATGGGGTTCACCTGCTTCACTGGGTGCCATGTGCTCAGGAATGGGGGGATTGTTTTCAAGGACATAGGTAAACCAGATCGGCTGAATTCCGGCGCCCAAAGCGCCATTCACATCCGCGTCCACATCATCGCCCACATATATGATCTCATCGCGGGAGGCTTCAAAACCATTCTCTAACGCTTCAAACACCTTTTTGTGGGGTTTTCGATACCCCAATTGCCCGGATATAAGCCTGAAGTCAAAAAAGGCGGCTAACTCCAGACGGTCAATAATCTCAAGTGCGGCCGGCCAATGGGTAAAATTGCTCAACAGCCCCAAGTGAAACTCGCCTTTCAACCTTTCCAGCATGGATTTGGCACCCGGCACGCAATGACAGGAATCATAAAAGGCGGAAAAATAGTCTTCAACGGTTGCGGCGATCCTGGGATCATCCGGTGAAACCTCATAACCCATTTTTAGAAGGGCCGCACTGATCCAAAAGCGGTTGTGCGTCTCTCTGCCGTCTTTTCTGGCCTGTTGTATGAGGGCGATCGCAGCATCGTAATAGACTTTTTTGTAAACCTCCGTCTCCAGATAGAAGCCATGGCGCCCCAGGCTCTCCTGCATACGGGAAAATGCCTTTGTCAGGGTGTCCGTGTCTGCCATTATCAGTGTGTTAAAAAGATCGAAACCAATCGCTTGGATATGACGCATCCCATTTTTCCCATTTCAGCATAGACGTAGAAAAGACCCATTCCCAAAAAGCTAAACGATTTATTTTTGCACGTTGCGTGAAATTGATCAAGACATAAACCTCCCTCCCTCATAAACGCAACGGTTCAATTTGACAACTTTCAATTGAAAAGGATATGGTTCCCGCTAAAATCAGATTGTGTTCGATTCAATTGGATATGGGATAAGGGTCAGTGGAGAACTGGTACACATTTGCCACCATTCAATTTGACAACTTTCAATTGAAAAGGATATGGTTCCCGCTAAAATCAGATTGTGTTCGATTCAATTGGATATGGGATAAGGGTCAGTGGAGAACTGGTACACATTTGCCACCATTGCGCTGCTGTTTTTAGGTGTTCAGCGCTTTCTGTACAAGGTTTCGGCGGAACGGCGCTGCAATTCGGCCTGGACAAGTTTTTCTTTCATGGCCACGGTGGCACTGCTGAGTACGATTCTGTTTTTCGCGCTGGATGAAAAAGTACGGAATTTCGGGTTTCTCTTGTTTATTGCTTTCGCCAACAGCCTGACTTTCTTCATCGCCACCATGAGCAACATGGAGGCGCTCAAGCATATACCGGCCAGTGTCGCCTACCCGGTCATTCGTCTTAATGCGGCGATCGTGGTCATTTTTTCAATTTTCTATTTCGGGGACAACCTTTCTCTATTCCAATTCACGGGCATACTGCTGGCCATGTGCGCCGTGGTGATACTGGCCCGCGACACGGCCGAAAAAAATGAAATTGCAAAAAATACACGCATAGGGTTTCTGTTTGTGGGAATTTCCATACTGGCGGGTGCCTTGGCTGCCATATCGAGCAAATTCGCAGCGCTTCATGCCAACAAAATGGCATTTATGGCCACCTCCTACACCATGGCCACCCTCATGTCATTTGCTTTTAGAAAAAAAGCGCAATCCGCCGATGCAAACACCAACCACAGGGATGCGCTTCTCATCGGATTTTTCATGGGTTTAATCAATCTGGCGGGATTTTACTGCTATCTCAAAGCGTTGTCCACAGGCCCGCTTTCCATTGTTACCTCTGTTACGGCAATGCATTTTGTAATCGCGATCATCTTGTCGGTCCTTATTTACAGGGAAAAACTCAACCGATGGCGCATCACAGGTATTTTTCTGACCATTGCCTCAATTGTGCTGCTGCGACTCTAGTGCTCTGTAGTCTGTTCTGCTGCATCTTGACATTCATCCCGCAATTTTAATAGTCTCCTGCTCACACACCGCCACGCACCAACGAAAAGTCAAAGGAGGCAAAACCCGGATGAAAAGAATCGGAAAGCTGCATGTATTGACGGATACGGTTTTGCAGAGCCGTTTTTCGCACACGGAACTTGCAAAACAGGCGATCTCGGGTGGAGCAGATACCATTCAATTCCGCCAGAAAAACGGCTCCACAAAAGAACTGATCGAAATCGCCACGGAAATAAAACGTATCTGTTCCGAAATGGGTGCCGCATTTATCGTTAACGACCGAATCGACGTGGCCATTGCTTCCGAAGCGGACGGGATTCACCTGGGACAGGAAGATTTCCCCCTTCCTTTGGCCAGAAAACTGCTGGGCAAAAACCGTATTATCGGCGGGTCTGCCGGTACCCCGGAGGAAATTGAAATCTGTCTTCGAGGAGGGGTCGACTACATAGGTTTCGGACCCGTCTATGCCACCGGCAGCAAGGACGATGCAGGGCCCGCCACCGGTATCGATTTCCTAAAACGGATCGCTCAGACAACAGCGGTTCCGGTGATTGCCATCGGCGGGATCGATCAGACCAACGCCGCACGAGTCATGTCAGCAGGCGCCCACGGTATCGCCGTCATCTCATGCGTCTGCTGCCGGGATAATCCCGCAAACGCCGCCAGGGAACTAAACGATATAATAAATGCTTCTTCATAACCTGACCCTGGAATTTGGACACGCGGGATTTCGAACGGTACGCGAAAAAATTCCCACACACTTTCCATGAAATATCCTGGCAGTAGTATGGGGGATTCCCGCGCAATTCAATCCAGAACCGGAGCATTGGGATTGTCAAATTCCTCGAAGAATCCCGGCCTTCCGTCGAGAAATGCCCGACAAACCGCTGCACGGACCATGGATGAAGCTTCTTTTCCACGGGACGCCAAATGATCTTCCAACTTCGTATTTACGAGGCTCTTCACCGAATTTTCAGCGTTCAATCTCGCCTTCACCTGTGGAATCAAAACCTCCAAGTGCGCTGTCGCCACGTTTGTCCAACGTTTTGACAGGGACTGAATGAGACCCTCGTGATTCGACAGCCGGATTTGCTCCGCGCTGTCCGGAGAATGCAGCTGTGGTATGGCGTCTTGTCGCGTGCCTTTCAATTCAATTCGCACCTGGGCCGAAGCCGGTCTGAAAAACGGATGGAGCCAGTCATCCGTGGAACGTGGCGGTCCCAGTGTAATCGCAGGACGATCCCCTTTCGCCGTTACAGTGTCATTGCATGATTTGCAGACGGGGATGAGATTCCAGGGAGAGCAGGCAAGCAACGGAAAACCGGACTTGGCGAGATAATGATCCAGTTCAGGTGTTCCGATCTCCCCATCACAGTAAGGGCATACCGCTTTGGTGGGATAGTCGCTGCAAAAGGCATCTTTGTAGGCATGGTTCGTGATGCAGCGATTTCCGTTGAATTCATATCCGTTCCAGTTCCGTTTTTTGTTGTGGCTCAAAAGCGCGTAACATCGCCCGAAGAATTTCTTGACCGCGTCCGCCAGTTCCGGGGTAAACTCCGGCAAGTCTCCAATATCCCGAAAGTTTCCACCCCCATCAAGCATTTTGCCTACTTTGTTTTGGCGGCAAAACTCGTGGTACAATTCCTGACGGGCAACGGGTTTGGCGTTGGCAATGGTTTTGAGAGAATGAAGCACGGATTTTTCGCCACCAAGGCAAAACTTCCTCACCCACCCGGAGTCTACCACATGCCATACGTTCTGAACCCAGCGCGTATCCACTGCGTCAGCATCTACCGCAGTATCAGTGAGCGCCTTGAGCAACCGCTTTTGCCAGAGCGCCAGTGTTATGCCGGCAAAACGGAGATCCGAGGGAGCGACACGGAAATAGGAGTCGTCCAGAACTTCGCTACGAAGCGCACGGTTTGACAATGCTTTCTCCCGTATGGTCTTAAGCAGACTCAACTCCTGTCTCAATCGCTCAAAAAAATGGTCTCACTGATTGACTTCAAATTGGAAGGCGAAAACAAATTGGAGATACGTATTGTTTGCTCCTTCTCCCATTCCCGGGTCATGCCCCATCCCTGCGGGCGTTCATCCTCGGTCTGATATTGCCCCTCTTCAAAAAATTCCGGGTGAAAAACCGGATGTTCGAGTTGCGTCCAGGGTTGCTCATCTCCTGACGTGTAGGCAATAAGGCGCTTAGGTAAATGGGCAAAAAGCAACGGACTGGAAAATGTGTCCGAGCCCGTAACCATTACAAAGTCCGAAGCCAGCGGATGCGCCTCCCTTCTGCCCAGGGCAAGCGTAATCTCTTCCCAGTTCGCTCGATCTGCGGACGCCGGAACCGGATCGAAGGTGGCAAAAAAAGAGTTTATGTTTTTTCGGTTGGTTGCATGAAGGAGCGCCGTCACGGTTTTGTTCCCCGTCGTTCGATCCCACGCCATTGTTACGGGCAACTGCGGCCTCTCGCGGAGTTTCAAAGAACGGAAGATACGATAGAGAGCTCGCAGCAGGGATGACTTCCCGGTTCCGTTCACCCCGACCACGAAGTTCAGGGTACCCTTTCGCGGTAACCGCAAAGCATTGGTGACGCGGTCCTCCCGGCCGGAACCATTCGAGTTGCGCTTTCCTGAATCGCCTCTTCCGTAATATATTCTCGGGCGGTTGAAATCTCGGTGACATGGCTTTCAGGTATATCCTGCCCGGTAATCCAAGGAATGGTACCTTGAAAGAATTCGAGACGCTTGCGGCTCGGCGTTCCGCCCCCATGTAATCGTCCGATGTCGCGGATCCGAACGATGGGCCAACCCGCATTCAGCCAATCGCTAGACATTTCCCCCTCCCACCATCTCCAGTAGCTTTCCGAGCCGCATTTGTACCTCTTCATGAATGGCCTGCAACTCGCCTATAATTTCCGCTGGCGGACGATGTTCACCGGGATCGAAAACAAAGGGCTTGTGACGCCCGGCAGAAAGGTTGAAATCGAGTGCTTCGATACAGTCGGGGTCGAGACGGTCGAGAAAATCCTTTTTCACCGTGCCGTCATTGTCAAAAATCTTCAACTCGTCACGCAGCCAGATGTGATATTCGGGATCGATTACCCCTTCACGGTGCGTGGGTCTGGCAATGGGTTCTTTGGACTCAGGGTCTTCTCCCCAGCTTTCTAGCTCCGCCCATTGCCGTACGGGAACGATCCAACTGAGCCGCATCGGCTCGCGTTTAAGTTCTCCCTCATCGGTCGTCGTGAGTTTTCCGTCGCGTGTATTGATTTCCAGGCTTCGACGCCAAACATTGTATCCATCAAGCTTTGCGAATTCCTTGAGGAATGGAGCGAGAGATTCAACTGTTTTTTCAACATCCGGTTCCACAGGACCATTCTTGGATTTTCTTTTCGGGATCGGAACGGCGGTACCCCATTCCTTCACCTTGGCGGTCATTTCCTTGAGAAGGGCCTTAAGCGCATTCTGCCCGAACTGGTCAAACTCCCGGTCGAGCAGACCGCTTTCGCGAACCTTCCGGGTCAGTTGGGTGCCAACGGCCTTGGCGTTTTTCGCGGCGGCATCAAGCGCCTTCTCCGCATCCGGTTTTCGAGCGGTACCGTAGACGTGTTTGACGGTCTCTTCGACCAATTTGCGGACCGTTTTTTCGAATTTCGGTCGAACTCCGGCCAGGACCGTATCGTCATACTGGCGGGCGCCTTGCGGGTCGTCGGGATCGAAAGGGAAATCCTGCGGCCACAGCTCATGCAACGAATAGGTATGACCCTTGTCGCCGGATTTATCCGGAAAGATTTGAAGGAACTCATCATCCACGCTACGCCAGCGCTCCTCCCAGTAGTCGGGCTGATGATACGCTTTCGAAACAGCCGTCGCACGAAGATCCGAAGATCTCTTTCCTTTTCTATCTTCCCCTTCCCCCTCGTAATAGCTTTTCCATGCCTTGAATTTGACCAATGCATCCCAGAAGTCGTTGTCCTGCCCGTAGAGCGCCTTCCGTTTCTGATCAAGTGAAAAAGCTTCGCTGGTAACCTCATAGAACCAGACTTCACGGGTTCGCGGATCAGCCCCTGCGACCGCGCCGCGGGTTCACCCGCTTTTTGGAACAGCAAAATCGAGGTTTTGACACCCGAGTAGGGCTGAAACATATTGGGCGGCAGCGAAACCACGGCTTCCAGGGTGTTCTCGAACAAGAGTTGACGGCGCAGTTCCCGATGGGCCTTGGTGGACCCGAACAAAACCCCGTCCGGCACGATAACGGCGGCGCGGCCGCCATTTATCAAAAGGTCGAGCATGAGCCAGACGAAAAGCAGTTCGCTTTTGGTGGTGAGCGGAACGGCGCCTTTGCCGGAGCGGGGAAACCGTTGCCAGTTTTCGCTCAAGTCATCGCGATCCACATTTCCGGTAAAAGGGGGATTGGCGAGGATGTAATCGTAGGCTCCGCTTTCATCGTCTGAAAGCCGCTTACTGAGAGAATCGAGCTGATGGACTTCCGGCGCCTCCAGGTCATGCAGGATCAGGTTCATCCAGGCGATGCGAACCATGGTGCGATCGTTGTCGTAACCGCGAAAGAAGCTGCTGAAATTGTACTGCTTGCCTTGGGGCCAGACCGGAAATGTGTCGTGTGGTGCACCGTCCCATTCAAGGCGCAGCACACCTTCATCGGTATTGGCGGCCTTCCAGTGCAATAGTGAATTGAGGAGGAAGCCGCCGGAGCCGCAGGCAGGGTCGAGAATGGTTTTGCCCAGCTCCGGTTCAAGCAACTGCACCATGAACCGAATAACGTGGCGCGGCGTGCGAAATTGGCCGTTCTTACCGGATTCCTTCACCTCTTCGAGCAGGTATTCAAAGATGTCGCCCATGATATCGGAATTGACGGATCGGGTGTCCAGCTGACGGAAAAGATCATCGATGAGACTGACGGCGCGTTTGAGTGTCTCCGCCTTGTTGACATCCAGTATGAAGTAGGCATCACTCAGGCGCCCGGAGATGCGGCCCAGCGTGGTATCGCCGTTTTGCCCGGAGCCGATGCGGTCTTCCAGGCTGCGAAGCCATGGGAATACGGTGTCGTTGAGCAGTTGGAAAGAGGGGTTCTGACGGATATAGGACCACCGGCACTTTTCAAAGTCAGCGTCTTCCGGATCGTCCGGTCCTTTATGGTAGATGGATTCCTTTTCACCCGCTACCCGGGCGCGATCAAGGGCTTTCAGTTGGCGGATGAAAAGCAGGTAGGTGATCTGCTCGATGGCCACGAGAGGGTTTGAGAGACCCGAAGACCAGAAGAGCGACCAGAGGTCGTGGACTTTGTGGCGAAGTTGTGGTGAAAGCATGATAATTCCTTAGGCAGCGATGTCTGTGATGAGTTCGAACAACTCTGAAAGCTCCCGTTTTTTAAAGAGTCGTTCAGGGTCGCCGATGGTGCTGAAGGGAGGCTTCTTCAATGCCTTGATTGAAGTGATCTCCGCCTTTTGCATCACGGCTTTTCTTAGGGTTCGGACGAACATCAACTGGGTTGCGGTGAGCCCGGGATGTTGGCGGACCCATTGGTCAAATCTGGAGCCGCTGCAGGGCCGGATTATCAGCGGCCAGATCCTTCACAAGGGCTTCCAACCGCTCACGGTAAGTTTCGGCGAACGCACCCTCCCCTGAAGGACCGTATATAATCCAGTGGCGCCGCTTGATCCGGTCTGGAAGCGACAGCCGGACGAAGGTGCTTGGCGGGCGACGGTTTCGAAACCGCATCAGCGGCGCGAAAGTCTCCTGCAATTCCATAATGCGGGGACATGTGAGATTGTTCCAGAAAGCATTGGTTCGGACGGCGGCAAGGGCTTCCAGATGGGGTCGAACCTAGGGGATGTTGGTCGGAAGCAGGGAGAGATGTTCAGAGAGCCGCTCCCGGAGTTTGGCTGTTTCCTCTCTATCCGCCTTGAGATGCGCGAGTGCCAACTGTTCGGTTTGATTCTCGAATTGCAGCTCAGAATACGATCCGACCACCGAGAAGCGCAGCAACGGAGCGATGGTATGGGAGAGGCGTGAGACTGTCTCGTCGGTCAGTTTGCGCCATGGCCTGTCATTTTCTGAGAGGAGCCGGATTTCTTCCGCGTGCGGCGCGATGTTGATGTTTTCAACAGGCAAGGTGCCCACAAGGTTCCGAAGCTGGCGGATCGTATGGCGCGTGGATGTGGAATCTTTCCGGCCAATGAGAATCTGAAGCTTCTCCAGCCGCAAGCGGAACAGACGCGACGGCAGAGGCTCTGACACACCGCCGGTGCGGCCGTCTTTGTTGACCTGAAAGAAATCGAAGTTGTCCCAGTGGTCGATGACCAGAAAGTCCGCCTTCTTTCGGCCGTTTACCGGATCAGTCCAGGTACGGGTGCCGCGGCCAAGCATCTGCCAGAATTTTACTTTGCTGAAAACCGGTTTGGCAAAAACCAGGTTGCGGATGGGAGGAACGTCGATGCCGGTGTCAAGCATGTCCACGGAGATCGCCACGCGCGGGAAATCCTTGTTCTTGAAGTCATCGAGCGTTTTTTCGGCCCGTTCCATGTGACTGTCGATCACCTTGGCAAGCCCTTTTCGCTGTAGATCGGGGTAGAGGCGGTTGAAACTCTTGTAAACTTCAAGGGCGTGCTTGTGAGAGACGGCAAAGATGATGGTCTTGGCCGGCAGTGTGCCGACCGCATCCCTGATGGCGTTGTCCATGAATTCCCGAACGATGGCGTCATTGGTCCCTGTGTTGGTGACTTCTCTCTCCAAATCCGAGCCTTCGAAACTGAACTGATCAGGATCAACGCCCTGTTCAAGGACCTGCTGATTAACCTCTTCGGGGAGTTCACCGGGTTTCAGCCCTTCTATCTGGAATCCCGTGCGGGCCACATGGACGGGACGATAAGGAACGAGATATTTGTCCCGCACCGCCTCATCATATCCGTAGTAGAAAGTCGGGCTGTCGTCGAGACAATCGAAGAGCTCGAAAGTGTTGTGATCGATGAAGTCGGTCGGCGTGGCTGTTAAACCGAGCAGTAGAGAATCGAAATGGTCGAAAATACCGCCATAGCTCTTTTTCTCATAAATTGATCGGTGGCTTTCATCTGCGACGATCAAATCGTAATAGCCAGGTGAGAGGCGCTGATAAATGGATATCATGCCGGGATATGTGGTCAGATGAATTCGCGCGTCTTCATCGATGGTCCCTCCCTCGATCCATGACCGGGGTACGCCGGGCAAATGTTCTTTAAAAACGCCGAGGGCCTGCTTTACCAACTCCCGCCGGTCGGCCAGAAACAGGACACGTTGAATCCGCTCCAGCCGTTGAAGCAACTCCACAAGGGCGACGGCGATCCGTGTCTTGCCGGTACCGGTGGCCAGCACCATGAGGAAACGCCGCCTTGCGCTTTCGATACGCTCACAGATGGTCTTGACAGCCTCGATCTGATAGGCGCGGTCGATGATGCGCTCAAGCGGCATCGCACCCGTAAGTGGCTTTCCGAATTTATCCAGGTGCGCTAGCCTTAACAAGTCGTCTTCGGTGAAGAACCCGCTGACCTTCCGAGGCGGATAAAGGGTTCAATGCCAAAACCAGATCTCGTCACCGTTCGCCAGGAAAACGAATGGGTCGACGCCGTGTCTCGCACGTATTGCGTCGGCATAATCGGCTGCTTGACGTTCGCCTTCAAGTGGATCGCGACTGGAACGTTTGGCCTCAACAATGGCAAGCAACCGACCGAGACGATCAATTAATGCGTAATCAACGAACTCGTTTTTGGTGCTGTAAACGCCTTCCGACTCGCTCATTGCCGAAGTTTTGACAAGAAACGCTTCAACCAAGCGCCTGCTGCCGACAGCCCAGCCAGCGCGACCCAGTTGAAGGTTGATCCGTTCCTGACGTGTCCGGTGTTCAGATTTCATTAGCTAAAGAAATTCAGATAAATATTACATAATCTTACTTGAAACGAAAACCGAATCTTCCATAGATGTCATCTTTGCCCGGTTTCAGGTTTCTCTTTGGATAAAATTTACCGATTCTGGATGAACTCTTCCAAAGTAAGTCCGATATCTTTGCAGATCTTCCTGAGCAGAATCGGTGAAATATCCTTGCCGGGGTGGAAGGGAACAGTTGTAACTCGGCCATCCAAATGGCGAAATTGTTTATGTGAACCCCGCTGGCGTACCTCCTGAAAACCAAGTTGCCTCAGATTAGAGACAACATCTTTAGGCTTGAGGATCGGCACTTTACTCATTTTATGCAACCATGACCGTCTGCGTGCCCACGTATTCGGCTTCAAGTATAGGGTCGCCGTCCTCAAGAAGCATCTCAATAACTTCTTTTAAATTCGTGTTAAGTTCATCTAAAGTTTCGCCCTGAGAATGGGCGCCCGGAAAACTGGGTACAAAACCCACATAAAGTCCCGTGTCCGGACACCTCTCGACGATTGCGGTAAATGTTCTCATGGCATGCCCCTTCACTTATAGGTAGGAAAAAAGGACTAACGTCCCTAAAATTTCTCCAAAAAACGTTATATTTACCGGTAATTTTTAGAAAGTCAAGCAAACCCCATGGATATACCCATGCATACCCATGCCGTCCCGTCTAATCTATCTCCCCGGGCGATAAAAAAAAATTGAATCTTTGAATCGTTGAGACGATAGGAAGGTCGCCCGGGAAAAAGCAAGCGTCCATTGGATATTCTTTGACAGCCTGAATCCGTTTGATCCCATTCCGCATTGGCTTGACATCGGGCATATCATTTTAATACTCTTGGTTCATGAAAATATTTAAAGGTGTTGAGGGTGTCGCATGAGCCAGACACTGGGACAGGTTGGAGAATTCGGTCTCATTAACAAAATTGATGAGATAATCGCCATGGAAGGCATCCAACCGCCCGAGAACCTCTTAGGAATCGGCGATGATTGCGCCGCCTTTCAGCCGCGCCCGGGGTATGATCTTCTGGTTACCTGTGACTGCATGGTGGAAAACCGCCATTATCTGCCACGCTTCATGTCGCCACATGACGTGGGCCGCCGGGCCATGACCCTCAATATCAGCGACATCGGCGCCATGGGCGGCAGGCCCCGTTATGCGCTGATTTCGCTGGGTCTTCGGGCACATATGCCCTTGGATGACGTCATTGCCGTTTACCGGGGCTTTCTGGCGGAACTAAACCCCCTTGAAGCCTTGATCATCGGCGGCAATGTCACCAAATCCGACGGCGCCAATTTTATAGACATAACCCTGATTGGCGAGGTGGAATCGGGCAAAATGCTTCGACGTTCCACTGCAAGACCGGGCGATGCAATACTGGTCACCGGGTATCCCGGTCAGGCAGTTGCGGGGCTTACCCTGCTGCTTCAGTCTGAAACTACAAACGGGTGGGCTGAAAGCCCGCTGGTCAACGCTTACTTTCGCCCTTCACATCGTGCCGCCGAAGGCTATGCCGTTGCGCAGACCGGTCTTGCCCATGCCATGATCGACACCAGTGACGGTCTGCTGGGTGATCTGGGTCACATCTGTGATGAAAGCCGCGTCGGGGCGGTAATTTACGAGAAAAACCTGCCGGTGTCTCCTGCCCTTCTTGAATTTTCCGAACGGTTCGGACAGACACCCCTTGATTATATTTTAAAAGAAAGTGATGATTATGAACTCCTGCTCACCTGTGCACCGGATAATGTGGTGCGTATTCGGCATGTCATCGAAAATATAAGTGAGATACCGGTGACGGAAATCGGCATCATCAACGAAGACAAAGGAAATATCCGCATCATAACGCCCGCCGGCCGATCCCGGTTAAACACCGTCTCCGGTTGGGATCATTTTTCCAAATGAGGACCTATAACAAATGCTCAGTAACGAACTTGCTGCGAAAGCAGCCGACAATCTTGAGGCCTTAAGGATCCGAAAACCGCTGATCCACAACATCACCAATTTTGTGGTGATGAATTTTACGGCCAATGCCCTTCTCGCTTTCGGTGCTTCTCCCGTGATGGCCCATGCACCGGAAGAAGTGGAAGAAATGGTTGCCCTTGCCGGCGCCCTGGTGCTCAATATCGGCACTCTGACGCGGGCATGGGTGGACAGCATGTTGAAAGCCGGAAGAAAGGCCAATGAACTGGGTATCCCCGTTGTTTTGGACCCGGTAGGGGCGGGGGCGACCGCCTTTCGAACCGACACGGCCATGAGGCTCACCGAATCGGTTTCCATGGATGTGATCCGTGGAAACCCTTCCGAGGTATTGTCACTGGCAAGAAAAGACCCGCAAACCAAAACAAAAGGCGTTGATGCGGTACACGGCGTTGATGAAGCGGAAAGCGCCGCCGCTGACCTTGCACAAAAGCTGGAAACAACCCTCGCCATCACCGGAGACGTCGATCTGGTCACCGATGGAAAAAGCGTCTTGAGAGTGCATAACGGCCATGAACGAATGGGGAGTGTCACAGGGACCGGCTGCGTTGCCACGGCGCTGATCGGCGCCTTTCTGGCTGTGGACGGTAATAGCCTTGAAGCAACCGCCACGGCTCTGGCGGTTTACGGTCTGGCGGGAGAAGAGGCCGCCGGCCAATCGAAGGGTCCGGGAACCTTTCACCCGGCCCTTCTGGATGCCCTGTTCAACCTGGATGTGAGAAAGCTAAAGGAAAAGATCCGGATTGAATCCTGATATCACCTTCTATTGCAATGGGCGGTAAAACAAAATGGCGGATCCAAATTGCATGGATGAAAAGCAGGGCGCGAGATTCTTTCTCATTTTTCTGTTTTGTTCGCTTCTGCTGATCGTCACGCTCTTCTGGACCTTTTTGTCGGCAATTATACTGGCCATGCTCATTGTCAGCATCTTCTACAGCCTTTATGCAAAGGTTAATCATCTTTTTCGGAAACGAGAGGCACTGGCTTCCTTGTGCTTCACCGTTTTGATTCTAATTACCCTGATCATTCCCATGAGTTGGTTCGTTGGAACGCTTTCCAACGAGGCCTATGATTTCTACCGCACCAGCAGCAGCAAGATGTCGTTGAGCAAAATAAAAGTATTCTTGAGAGACGATCCTGTCTGGGCAGCGCGCTTCAAGAAAATCAATGACATGACAGGTCTTGAAATAACGCCGGAAACCATAGAAAATCTGGGCTCCTCCATCGGAAAAAACATCGGTCTGTTTCTATACAATCAGATCAGTTCCGTTGCCTCAAACCTGCTCAACTTCCTGATCCAGTTTTTCCTCATGGCCCTCACAATGTATTATCTTTTTAAAGACGGTGCCAGGCTGAAGCGCTACTTTTTCGAACTGCTTCCCGTACCTGAAAGTCAGTTGGAAAAGCTGACCGATAAATTTCATGAGATGGGCCGGGCCATTGTGGTGGGCAACGGCCTTTCGGGAATTGTCCAGGGAATTCTGGGAGGACTCGGATTCTATTTTTTCGGTCTCAGTTCACCTTTTCTCTGGGGGACGGTTATCAGCTTTATGGCCTTTTTGCCGGTTATCGGCGCGTCTGCCGTGTTTATCCCCACCACAGTCATCCTCTTTCTCCACGGGAACAGCGGGCTTGCGCTGGGATTTCTGATTTACAATCTCAGCTACAGTTCGGTGATTGAGTATCTCATCAAACCGCGGCTTATCGGGCAGGGGATGCAAATGAACGCACTCCTTGTCTTTGTGGGCATCATTGGTGGAATAAAGGTTTTCGGCATTCTGGGAATTGTCTATGGCCCGTTGATTATCACTGTATTTCTGACGTTGGCGGAGATTTACAGACTTGAATATCGCGACAAAGCCGTATAGATTCGAAAAATAATGAGGATCCTGAATTCCGGGATTCATTGTTGAAATATTAAATTACGAAAGGGGATGGAAAAATGGGCACAAACGCCGTCGGAATCACCATCACACAGCACCTTCTGGAGCAACAACGAAAAAGCCCGGAAGCCACGGGGGCTTTTACAACACTCTTGAACGAATTGATCGTTGCAGCAAAAGTCATCTCCAGAGAAGTCAACAAGGCGGGACTTGCAGATATCCTGGGCGCTACCGGAAAAGTGAACGTTCAGAATGAGCAGGTCCAGAAGTTGGATGTTTTTGCAAACAACGTGGTCATTGAGCGCATGCAGCACATCGGTCAGCTCTGTTGTATGGGCTCGGAAGAGAATGCGGACCTCATCGACATCCCGTCTAAATACCCCAAAGGCAATTACATCATTGTGTTTGATCCCCTGGACGGATCCAGCAACATCGACGTGAACGTGAGCATCGGAACCATCTTCGGCATCTACAAAAAGAAAAGTGATGAAATCGACGTGGACTGTCTTTTGAACGATGTACTCCAACCTGGGATGGAGCAGGTGGCGGCGGGCTATTTCATCTACGGCTCCAGCACCATGATGGTGTACACCACGGGAAACGGCACCGGTGTACACGGCTTTACGCTGTATCCCAGTGTCGGAGAGTTTCTTCTGTCCCACGAAGATATTAAAATTCCCGAGAAATCCAAAACCTACAGCGTTAATGAGGGAAACTACGCCTACTGGGATGAAAACACGAAAGCCCTCATTGATCATTTCAAATCCGTGGACAGGGAAACCAACCGCCCCTATTCCGCCCGGTACGTGGGGAGTCTGGTCGCCGATTTCCATCGAAACCTGCTGAAAGGGGGCATTTTCATGTATCCGGCCGACCGGAAGGACCCCAAGAAGCCCACTGGAAAGCTACGGTTGATGGTGGAAGCCAATCCCCTTGCCCTCGTGGCAAAAGAGGCCGGCGGGTACGCCAGCGATGGTCACGGCCCGATCCTCGAAATTGATCCCAAAGAGCTTCACCAGCGGGTGCCGCTGTATATCGGCAACAGGGAAGATGTTGAACTGGCCGAGAAATTTATTGGCGGAAATGTTTCTTGATCAGGTTTTTTTGAATGGACGTTCACGTCTGTTCACACGCCTGCAAAATAGAATCGTTCAGCAGGCAGTTCCAGACAGCAGAGACGCCTTCCGTAGGCCGCACCCGTGTCAATGCCGATTTTGTTTTTCATGACCAGCGGTTCTTCGAAGGGCGTATGGCCGAAAACAACCTTTTTTCCGAAGTCGTAGTCTGACGAAATAAAGGGTTCCCGAATCCACAGCATATCGGTTCTTGTCTGCATTGTCATGGATATGCCCGGACGGAACCCTGCATGAACCAGATAATAGCCATCCAGCGCAACAAGGTGCTCAAGCGAATTGTAGAACGCCAGGTGCGCTTCGGGTATTTCAACATCCCGGAACTGCGTACCGTGAGGGGTTCCGTGGTGTTGATATGTCCTCAGGGTAGGCCCTCCTCCGTTGGCCAGATACAACTTTTTGTTGATGCCTGCCAGGTAATCGAGCAGCATTCCCTCATGGTTTCCGAGAATGCAATGGATATTTGAATACGTTGTGGTCAAAGACAGAAGATAATCCACGACACCCTTGGCATCGGGCCCCCGGTCCACATAATCCCCCAAAAAAATGAGGGCGTCTTTACCGGGCCGCCATGGAATCTTTGCCATCAGGTTTTCAAGCATGCCAAGCTGGCCATGAATATCCCCGATTATAAATGTCTTGTTGGCACCCATCATCTTCCAAAAAAAATCCTCCTGACAGATAGTCTTTCGATCAGGAGGATTCTTTATCAAAAAACCGGGGCTGCAGGTGATCGTTAATCCCGGCCCTGACCGAAAATCCGAAGCAGCATCAGGAACAGGTTTATAAAATCCAGATAGAGCGACAAAGCCCCCAGAATGGCCCCTTTCCTCACCACGGCACCATCCGCGTCCACGGGCTGTGTTCGTGCCATATTCTTGAGTTTTTGGGTGTCATAGGCGGTAAGACCCACAAACACGATCACTCCGATGTAGCTGATGACCATGCTCATGCCGGGACTTCTCAGAAACATGTTCACCAGTGACGCAATAATAATCCCGATTAAGCCCATCATCAGGAATCCGCCCATGGAGGTCAGGTCCCTCTTGGTAATCCACCCGTAAATACTGCAGGCCACAAAGGTCCCTGCACATATAAAAAAGGTGCTGACAATGGACGTTTGCGTATAGGCCAAGAAGATGAATGACAATGTAACGCCGTTGAGGGCCGAATAGATGAGAAACAGCAAGGTGGCTGTCCCCGAACTCAGTTTTTGGACCATGCCTGATATGGCAAACACGAGACCCAATTCGGCCACGATCAGAAGTATGAAGATCATGGAATTGCCGAAAATGAGCCGCATCAGAGATTCGTTTCCTGAAACATACAACGCCACCACCGCCGTCAGAGCGAGGCCAATCCCCATCCAATTGTATACGCTCCTGACAAAATCATGACCAGCG
>ADZZ01000237.1 GCA_000179315.1 delta proteobacterium NaphS2 | reverse complement strand
TCGAGTGGCCCGCACCGGATTGCAGGAAAAGGAAATTCAACAAACCGGAAAAGCATATGTATCGGCTGTCATTGAAAGCACAACACGGGCCGATTACTATCCGGGCGCCGGACCCATTTCCGTCAAAGTCCTGGCGGAAAAAGGAAGCGGACGTCTGCTGGGGGGCCAGATTGTGGGAAAAGAAGGTGCTGCCAAACGGATTGACATTCTGGCCGCAGCCTTGCACGCAGATTTTACGCTGGCACAAATTGAAGAATTGGACTTGAGTTACGCCCCCCCCTACTCTCCTTTGTGGGATCCCGTGGCACTTGCCGCCCGGGTGGCCATGAAAAAGCTCCATGGAAAGTAACCAGCAGGTTTTTCAAAAGCAAATACCCGCTGGCCCATTCGGGCTGATTCAAAAGAGAAAAGCGCTTCCGGGAAATTATTTATCTCAATCATAAAAGTCTCCCTCTCCAAATCCAAAAAATTACATAATAAGGGACGTTTTCGCAGAACCCGGCGCATTGGACCGTTCATATTACTTTACGGAACCATATTGACTGTGATATTAGTGCGACATGTTTTGAAAACTCATCAAAAATATTAAATACTTCCAAAAGCTTAAAGAGCCCGAAACAGGTAAAACAGAATGGAAGAAAAGCAGAAGACCGTGGTACTGGTGGAAGATCATACCATTTTGCGACATGGATTGCGTTCTTTGCTTGAGGCAGCGGGGCATGTGCAGGTTGTGGGTGAAGCGGGGGATGGCCAAAGTGCCATTCGCTGTATCCTCGATACTGCGCCGGATCTGGTGCTGCTGGATCTGAACATGCCCAAGATGGATGGCTTCTCCGTTGTTCTGGAAATTAGAAAGCGACAACCGGAAACCAAAATCCTTGCCCTCACCATGCATGACGACGATGCGTATATACTGAAAGCTTTTAAAGCGGGCGTGGACGGATATTGCCTGAAAAGTTCCGGCCAGGATGAGCTCATGAGTGCCGTCAATGCCGTATTGTCCGGTAAACGTTTTATCAGCCCGGAAATTTCCGACAAGGTCCTTGAGGGCTATCTGGAGGCCAATCGCACCTTGAAAGAACAGTCTGATTGGGATTCATTGACACAGCGGGAAAGGGAGGTGCTCAAACTGGTGGCGGAGGGTTATCAAAACAAGGAAATTGCCGAATACCTGTTTATCAGTCCCAAAACGGTTGAGAAACATCGCGCCAACATCATGCGCAAAACCGACCTTCACAGTGCTTCGTCACTCACGGCCTATGCCATTGAGAAAGGGCTGTTGACGAAGTGAATAAAATGAAAAACCGGCAATGCGTTCCCTTCAGGATGCAATCCTTTTGTCTATTTTTTCTTTGGTTTCCCGATAGGTCTGCATGAGGGTTCCAATTCGATGGATGATGTCCCGGAATGGTTGGTGATCACCCGGAGTGGTTCCCTGCGCCAACGCTTTCCGCGCTTTCTCCAAGAAATCATTAAATCATTCCGTTGATTCATCATAAAGCGAGGATTGCAGCATGTTTCCCATGAAGTTCGATCATAAGACCCTCGAAACCCTCCCCGTCCCGGATTCGGGACGTATGGCAGAGATCCTAAAACTTCTCAAGACCATTGTCAACGGACGGGTCATAGCCTATTTCAAGAGAAAACGGGGGACCGACCCCACCCTGACTGCCCGGCTGTCCGAACAATTTTTGATCCGCAGGATCGAAGATGAGGAGAACCGCATCCCTTTTGTGAGCCTTCTGTCCCGGAGGGAGAACATCTGGTTGATCGATATCCATGAACGGATCTTCGATTATCTGGCCTTTGTGATTCCCAGTGCCCCTGAATCCAGGCTCGGTGGACGCTCGGGTGAAGAGGGAAAGATCCTGGCATTCATTGAATTTGTGCTGCGACATCAGGTTGAGCACATGCTTTATCCGGAAAAATCCGAGCGGGTGGTGATCCGTTCCGATCTGGACTTTGCCATGGACCGGCGCAGGGACGACCCCACCTACTATGCAATGCTGCGGAAAGTCTTGTCCGATGAAATGAACGGCCTGTCGGGAGAGCTTTACCAAAGTCTCTTTGAATCGGAAGAACAGGGCCGTCCGCACGAATACCTCATAACGCGGATGCTGACCTCCATGATCCACTGCCTGGTGGACATTCCGGGGGAGACCCTTTGCGACATCTTTTCATTTCTAGCCACCGATCTCAAGACAAGACTCATGCTCGAATATTATCGAAAGAGTCGAGAGACATCCCATCCGCTGATGCAACGGGCCTTCTGGCTCCGGGAAGTGCTTCGGTTTTTCGCCCTCACCATGGAGCAGAATGACCAGGAAGCGGAAAAGGTCTTTGATATGTTTAAGGATCGCTGGGGTCTGGTCTATCTCTTCCATGAACTGGGACTTCCCGATAACATCCTGGAAGAAAAGGAACCCCATGAACTCTTCTCTTGTTTCAAAAAGGGTCTGGAAGAAATCGCCTTTGAGGACGATCCCTTTCTTCTGACGCCACGACCTCCCAAAAAGGTCATTCCTGAGCCCACCGCCATGCCCGTGGCCACAAAAAGTCTCAAAGACCGTATTGAAGAAGCGCGGCTTGACCCGTCCTTTTCCCGTCAGGCACTGGACGTGATCGACAAAAACCAAACCAGCGCCGTGGGCCACAGCGGGCCCAAATACACGGAACTCATCGAAACCCTTCTGGCGATCCCGTGGGGGCATATTCAGGAAATATCGGTGGATGCCCGGGGCTTCGAAGAAGGTCTCAACCGGACCCACTATGGCCTGTCACGGCCAAAGGAGATCGTCTGTGATTTTTTTGCAAACCTGATCTGGCGTTATCAGCACGCGAAAGGGACGGACGAAACCATGCACCGATGCGGAAGTGCATTCCTCTTCGTGGGTCCCCCCGGCGTCGGCAAAACCTCTCTGGCCATCTCCATTGCGGAAAACCTGGGCATCCCCTACCACAAAGTCTCCTTGGGCGGCATGCGAGAAGAATCGGGCCTCAGGGGGCACGGGTTCACTTATGAAGGGTCAAAACCCGGGGCCATCGTTCAGGGGTTGATCAAGATGGGCATCATGAACGGGATGTTTATTCTGGATGAAACGGACAAGACCGAGCCCGCCGCCGTTTCAACGCTCCTGGAAATCCTGGACCCGGAGCAGAACCACCTCTTTCACGATAAATACACCATGACCACCGTGGATGTGGACCTGTCCAACTGCCATTTTATCCTGACGGCTAACACCCTGGAAACAGTGCCGCCTCCGGTCATTAACCGATGTGAAGTGGTTCTTTTGGATCGGTACAGCATAGAGGAAAAAATCGCCATCGGAAGAAAGTTCCTGATCGGGCGGGTACGGAAACGACACGACATCACCCAAAAGACCATCGCTCTCGACCCCGACCATGAAATCGACCTGATGAGATACCTGATCAAGACATATACCCACGAACCGGGGGTGAGGGAACTGGAGCGGATCATCCGGACACTTTTCCTGAGGATCTTCCGAAAGGAAATCCTGGGCAGGGAGGAGACAACGGTTCTGATCACGCGCGAAAAGATCAAAGAATATCTGGAGACCCCCACGCCGCCAAGGCAGATCAGCGAGGAAGACCGTGCGGGAGAGATCCTGGGGCTGGGGGTCAATGTGGAGATGGGTATCGGGTCGGTAATTCCCATACAGGCTACCCTGATCCGCATTGAAAAGGGCGACGTCAGTCGGCACAGAGGTTACTTGAGCATGGTACATGCGACCGGAAATATAGAAAAAATCATGGATGAAAGCCGAAAGGTGGCCACCACGGCCATCCTTCACTGTGCGGATGCCCTGGGAGTTGACCTGACACGGGTAAAAACACCCATCCACCTGCATTTCATGGGGAGTTCAACACGAAAAGACGGACCTTCAGCAGGCGGCGCCATCGCACTGGCCCTGGCATCGGCGCTGTCCGACCGCGTCATTCGGCGGGACGTGGCCATGACCGGAGAAGTCGATACCCAGGGGCGCATCACCGCTGTGGGCGGCCTCGACGTCAAACTGGAAACGGCCTGCGATGCGGGATGCAGGACCATGATCATTCCGACGGAAACCCTCGAGGATGAAAAAGGCGTCAAACGGCTGCCGGAAGCCCTCAAGAAGGAACTTCAAATCCTGACCTACGAGTCGTGGAAAGACGCCCACGAGCCGTTCGACTACCGCCGTCATGTCCTTCAGGTGGTTGCGGTGGACCATGTGGTGCAGGCAGCCCGTGTGGCGTTCATAGACCAGGACGAAATCACGGCTCTCACAGGGGCACTGGTCCCCCATGCCGTATCCCTGACCCGGACCCTCGCAAAAAAAGGAGAGAAACCGGGCCGGCACCTGTGTATTCTGTATGTGAAAGATCCCGGGGAATTGACCCTGGATGGCATGAAGGGTTGGCTAATGGAGGACGATGCCTGTATCATTTTGTACCCCGAAGGGACAGGGGAAGCGGTCCGGGACGTGCTTTCCCATTTCAAAGGGCGCATGCTCTCCTCCCACAAGGCCCCGTCTGAGGGGAAGGTTGCGGCCCAACTAAGAGATATTGTGGAAAAATCGGCAGCAACGTCCCCTACGGAGATTTCCCTATCGGTCATCGCGCCCTTTTTCTTTTTGGAAAATGAAGGGATTACGGCACAATCACTCTTTCCTGAAGGCACACAGAGAGATTTGAGGCTTTTCGCCAACAACTACACGGCCCAGGATCTTAAAATCAAGGGCTGCAAAGCGGCCTTGAACCGCGTACTTCACCACCTCCGGAATCACGATCCTGCGGACCTGGCGGACTGCCCGTTTTTGACAATGCACCATGGCATTCATGTGGTGGATCTTTCGTTTATTCCCGAAAAGTATCGACTCGACGTGAAGCGTGCGGAAAAAATCCTCAACGGGTCTCTCAGGGAGTGGCTCAAGGCCGTTGAAGATGGATGCCAGTACTTCCGCCCGCAGCAATGAAACCATTATTCCCTATCCGGACAATATAAAGGGCCCCGGTAAAAAATGATTGCACAACCATCTTTTTTCCGAGGCCCTCATAAAATCGTTAGCCGGTGGTTTAATTACTGCTATACTTGATTGATCCGGTCCTTCAGCTGCCCGATATCAACACCCAGATTCACACATTGCTTGCCATCCATGCATGCATCGGCATCATCGTGGTCCAGGTAGGTCTTGAGATGATGTTCCCCTTGTTCAAGATCCACCACATAGGCGTCTTCGCCCTCATCGAAATTCACTTTGACTTCTATTCCACATTCACCGATTTCAGGATAGATGGATCTGATCTTGTTGCACAGTTCGTCTTTATCATGCATTTTTCCGCTCCTTTTCAAATGAATACGCTACCAAACTAAACCATGAATCAGTTTATCACATAATGCCCTTTAAAAAAAGCATAAGACGCTAAATTCTACGCCCCCCTGGCATCATCACAGGGTTCATCCAGATTATCCGCTCTGGCTTGTTCCGCCGACATGGCCGTCTGACTTGCACAAACCGGCATTTGGAACACACTCATATTTTTACATCTGACACTGCGCGTGAACATCAGGTCTATCATCGTACAAAGATTACCCATGATATTTTGTCTTGCTTTTTCCGAAGGGTCAATGGGGTACAGAACGTATAAAAGCGGGAAATGACGTGTATGGCTCCGCCATCTCAAAACGGGCGCCGTCATTTTTAATCCGGATGCCTCTGAATCTCAATCTCATAGAGCAGATGCTCTCCGGACTTGCCCTTTAAACGGGTACGATGAAACTCTTCGGGTTTTATCAAGCCCTCAATTTTCTCCATGGCCGATTGGGAAATCAGAAGCCGCGTTCCGAAATCCTTGTTCGCACTCTCTATCCGGCTCGCTAAATTAACGGCATCTCCGATAGCTGAAATCTTATGCATCGTACCGGTATCGAAATTCCCGACAATCACTTTTCCGAAGTTTATACCCGACCTGATTGCAAAAGACCAGTCATACATCTTAGTGAGATAGTCGTTGAACCGGGTCAGAGCCCTGTTCATCTTCCGGACGGTATAAACAGCATCCGATACGGGATTTTCGCTCTCTTCCATCAAACCAAACAGCGCCAGGATGCCGTCGCCGGCAACATCGCTGATAACACCGTTGTGCTGCACAATAATTTCGTTCATGGTTTGATAGTAACGATTCAAAACATGCACCACATCGTAGGCGGGAAAAGCCTCGGCAAACGGCGTGTAGTTCTCGATGTCGGCAAAGAGAATGGCCAAATCTTTTTCCTGACCCAGCCTTGTGCCGGGCAAATTATCAAATTGCCTCAAAATGATTTCCATATCCAACTCATCCACAACAGGACGTCTGATGGTAATGTCCCCGCTAATCCGGGTCTGGCATCCCAATCGAATGTTTTCGGGAAATCCCATTTTCAAGGCGAGAACCGTCTCTTTTTCGTTCCTGGGCCGACAGTTGCTTAATCCTTCAATGATATAAATCCGGCAGGTTGTACATCGGGCATCACCGCCACAGGCGTGGATCTGATCGATACCGGCCTTGCGCAGAGCCTCAAGGACGGTATCGTCGGAGGAAGCGGATATGGTTCTGTTATCTGTTTGAGAAAATATTTTGAACATTGTCATATCACTAATTTAGGGAGCTTCAATCTTTTGGGATATAACACATAATCAATTATTAAGCCCTGAATACATGATCCCACCCATTTAACCACCGCTTAATAGGTGCTAACCTTCGGGTACGGATCGGGTGGATCAATGTATTTAAAAACACTTGGCGGAATAGTTGCAGATTGTCAAGCTTGAATCAAGGACTTTCTTTATATGAGACCCATGAACGGAGCCATCAAATGCCGAATGTGCTGATTGTTGAAGACAGTATCGTTTTTCGTGAGACCCTTGTACGGATTCTCATGAACAGTTTTCCATCGGTAACGGTTTCAGAGGCGGCCAACGGGCGGGAGGCGTTTTCAGCGATCAAAATGAAAACGCCGGAGCTCATTTTTATGGACATCGGTCTTCCTGAAGAAAACGGCATTCAACTGACGCAAAAAATAAACAAAGCTTTTCCCGAAATTGCCATCGTTGTCATCAGCAACTATGACACAACGGATTATGAAAAGGCAGCGTTAGGAGCCGGGGCAACCGCTTTTATGTCCAAAGCGTCATCATCACCCGTTGACATCGTCAAAACGGCTGAGAAAACACTTCCGGCCCTGAGAAAAAATAAAAGGGATGATCCCGAACCTTTTCGACCAATGGGTGCGACAACTTAAAAGACATGGGCTTTGGCTAGACCCGTTAATAAGAGTAAGCGATTCAACGATCGCGGTAAATCGTAAAACCCTAATTTGAGAGAAAGGAGCGAAAATGGCAGAAAAACTCGACATCTATAAATGTGAGGCATGTGGAAACATTATTGAGGTCCTGCACGGCGGTGAAGGGGAACTGGTTTGTTGTGGCCAACCCATGAAAAAGTTTACCGAAAACACCGTGGATGCGGCCAAGGAAAAGCATGTACCGGTCGTGGAAAAGACTGCCGACGGATACCTTGTGAAAGTGGGTGAAGTGGCCCACCCCATGGAAGAAAAACATTATATTGAGTGGATTGAGATCATCGCGGATGGAAAAGCATACCGGCAGTTTCTAAAGCCCGGCGCTGCGTCCGAAATGGTGTTCAAGATCGATGCCGACCAGGTAACCGCCAGAGAATATTGCAATCTCCACGGTTTGTGGAAAAAATAGACAATCCGTCACAGACCAAAAATGAGCAAACGGCCGCTGCGAATTCAATGCGTAAATCGCAGCGGCATTTTTTACTTCTCCATCCAAAAATAGGCCTGCTACGATTCCCCCGTGGTATTGAAGCGTAGGAAATCGAACGGAAAGCCGCATTTTATTCGGATAAAAATAATATGGGTTCTCAAGTCTTTTCGCGCTCTCGGTAGAGTTTTTCGATTCTTACCAGATTGTCATAGGTTATTTCAGCGTGATTCTTCATGGCCTCGGCAGCTGCTTCAGGATCTCCGGATAGAACGGCTTCAACAACGGGGCGATGCAAACCGGGCGGGTGGATGGGACTGGGAAAGCTCGGTCTGAGTTCCTCTATGATTTTCCCACTCAGTTTGAGTAAGGAATTGACAAGGGCCTCCAAAAAACGATTACCGCACATCTCCGCAAGTATGAAATGAACTTTGGTCGTCGAAGTAAGATCTTCAAGCAATGAAGCACCGGGAGGGTGTTCAGCCTCATAGGCCCGCTGCAAACGTTCTCTGTATTCATCATTCACGTTAAGGGTCGCTAAACGTGCCACCTCCGGTTCAATGAGCATACGAACGTGAAACAGCTCATGGACTGAAATTTTGTCGGCCAGAAACAGGTCAAGGCAGGCATTGGCCAATTGTTCAAATGTCAAATCGGTCACGTATGCGCCGCCGCTTGCACCCTGGAGCGTCATCAGGAAACCGGCACTTTCAAGCGCTCGGATGGCCTCCCTCACGGCAACGCGACTAACCTGAAATTGCTCTGACAGAACCCTTTCCGGCGGCAGCTTGTCTCCGGCTTTGAAATCATTGGACAAAATCGACTGCTTGAGTTGCCGGAACACCGCGTCTGAGATTCTGGGCTGTTTTACCGGTTTGAAGTTATGCATTTTCTCCTCCTTCTTGTTCAAAAAATAGTACAAATACCGTTCAGCTTCAACAAAAAAATATTTTTATTGACAAAATATTTGCATAGTGAAAACATTAGACCATTCCAAGTGCGCTTTCAGTAAAGCTGCTGGATGAAACCTATAATGTGCCATACAGTTATTTTTCCCGAAATTGCGATTTTGATCCCATCACATATATGGGATCCAGAAAGAAAGGAAACCGAAATGAACATTGCAACAAATTTGGAACGATCCGCATTTTACTTCCCCAACCGGCCTGCATTAGGCGAAGACATGTCCGAGACCAGCTATGCTCAGCTTAACGATCGCGCCAATCGTGTGGCCACTGCGCTCATCAAAATGGGGATTAAACCCGGCGACCACGTCGGACTTTGCTCGCCCAATTCCGGTGACTGGATTGCCTTCTACTTCGGGATTCTCAAGGCGGGGGGTGTGGCTGTAACCTTTTCCAGTCTGCTTAAGCGTGACGAACTGAAACTTCTTGTCAACCACTCCCGGCCAAAGTTTCTTTTTACCTTCGATGAAAAACTGGATGACTTGGCAGCGGGCCGGGGGACGGGATGTCTGGAAAAAGTGATCAGTCCATCGGGCGATCTGGATTTCAGACAATTGTTGAAAATGGGTTCCGCTTCCTTCAGCGCCATCGATCGTGACCGTTCCGACACCGCCGCTGTTTTATATACCGGAGGAACAACGGGAATCCCGAAAGGCGTTATGCTCACGCACGAAAACGTCAACACGGCCATTCAGAATGTGGTCTTCCATGAGCAATCAAATGAAAGAGACAGGGCACTCCTTTTCTTGCCTCTCAACCATATTTTCGGCCAAATGCATATTATGAATGCCACCATATTAAGCGCAGGTTGCCTCGAGATGATACCCGCTTTTGATATCGGCCGCGTTTTGGAACTCACGGAAAGCGGTCGTGTGACCAAGCTCTTTGCGGTTCCCACCATGTATGTTCGGTTTCTGGCCGTGGATGAGCTCAAGGAGAAACTCGGAAATGTGCGCTACTGTTTTTCGGCTGCGGCCAGCATGGCGGCAGAGGTGGTCCGTCAGTGGAAGGAGCGGACCAATCTGTCCATTTACGAGAGTTATGGCATGACCGAGTCAGCTTCCATGGTGACCTATAATCACTGCCACCGACATGTCATCGGCTCAGTAGGGACGGCGGTGCCCGGTGTGGAAGTTCAAATCCGGGATGAAAGCGGCAAACAGATGGATGTGGGAGAGAGGGGTGAAATTTGTATCAGAGCACGCAACATCATGAAAGGGTATCTCAACAACCCCGAGGCCAACGAAGCCGCCTTTTGGGATGGAGAATGGTTTCGCTCAGGCGATGTTGGCGTTTTTGATGATAACGGCTACCTGTTTATTGTGGATCGCATTAAGGATATGATTATTACCGGCGGCGAAAACGTCTATTCCCGTGAGGTAGAGGAGATCCTTTACACCCGTCCTGAAGTTCAGGAATGTGCTGTCATAGGCCTGCCCGACAAGGAATGGGGTGAACGGGTGACGGCCTTTATCATTCCGAAACCCGGTGAAACCCTTGATAAAGACAGGCTCAACGCCCATATGAAAGCTCATCTTTCCCCGTTCAAAGTTCCAAAAGAGTACTTGACGGTCAGTGATTTGCCCAGGAGCCCGGCCGGAAAAATATTGAAAAGAACGCTGAAAGAAGAATTTTTGAAGCAGCATTAGAAACGCTTATAACATATTAAAACAAATATAGAAATTCGTTTTGTGCCTTGGGTCGGAAAAACATTAATGCGGGAACCGGAGTTTCCGTCACGCCCCCGGCTCCATGAGAATTATCAGCTTCGGCGGTGGTGTCAGCAATTGCGATTGTTCAGCTACCGATATTTTCGCCCATAAATACATGATCCACTCCATATATTTTTGCAGACGAATCAAATATCCTCTTCTTAGAGGTTTAAATTATTTTGTTTGGGTCAACACAAAGTATGATAAACCAACAAGACAAGGAGGGAATTACCATGTCAATGCCTAAAGATGCCAGGCACGGATACATTCAGGAAAGTATCGTCAAATCGTGGAGAGAGTATGTGGGACAAATGGAAACCGCCCTGAATACGCTTGATGAAGAAATTGCAGAGGCCAGCCAGATGTCGTCAACCTGTACATCCGAGTGGTGCGAAGCGACGGAACACGTCATTGATGAGATCAGCAACAGCCTCTTTTCCATCAGCGAACCCCGCGGCACCTCTGAAGAAGACAGCCGGCGAATCAAGGATATGAAGAAAAAGGTCTATGACCTTTATGCGAAATACAGATCTGCCGCCGGAAAATAATTCAGCAAGAGCGAGAACGGATTGGATGCTTGAGATATGGAGAAAAGGAGATCGACATGAAAGAATGGAAAGATCGGGTAACTTTCAATGGAAAACCTTTGACGTTGGTGGGTGAAGAAATCACACCCTGCATGACGGCGCCTAAAGTTACCCTCATCAATAGTGAACTTGAGTCCGTTACACTGGAAAGTGAAGAAGATACGGTGCTCATCGTTGCCAGTGTTCCATCGCTTGATACCGCGGTCTGCTCCAAGGAAACCAAAAGATTCAGCAAAGAATCCGAAATGCTTCCCGGAAAAGGCAAGCTCATTTTTGTCAGCATGGATCTTCCTTTCGCTCAGGAACGATGGGCCAAAGAGCATCATGTTACAAATATCACCTTTCTGTCGGATTACAAGGAAGCCGCTTTCGGAAAAGCGTTTGGTGTCCTGATAAAGGAATTAAGACTGTTGGCAAGAGCTGTTTTCATCATTGACGCCAATGGCGAAGTAACTTACACTGAAGTGGTAAAGGAAATGACCGACGAGCCTGATTATCATGCGGCATTGTCCGCAGCCGCGGCCCGGGGGATCTCCTGAAAAGGCGTAGAATCAAGCGTGCAAATCTTTTCCGGAAAGCCCCGGTGTGAAGGCGATGGTCAAGATTTGACAAATTGAATTTTGAACGGGGAGGTTGTACACATGGAAGTAAAGAAGATACTCTGGCCGACGGACCTTTCGCCCAACGCGGAAAAGGCCCTGGAATACGTGACGTCCTTTGGGGAAAAGTATCAAACGGAAGTACATGTGCTTTACGTGATTGAAGAGCTGGGGCATCACGAACCGTGGTATGGAGAATTTGGCCGGACCCACATCGAAAAAATCCACCAATGGGAAAGAGAGACCGCGGAAAAACGGCTGGGAGATATCTGCACAAAGTATTTACGGGGCTGTCCTCTGTTTATCAAACATATCGCCATCGGGGATCCCGCCAAAGAAATCCTCAACACGGCGGACGAGGAAAATGTGGACATGATCATCATGGCCTCCCACGGCCGCAGGGGCAGTTTTGGTTTCGGCAGCGTATCGGAAAAGGTGGTCAAAAACTCCCCGATCCCTGTCGTTACCATTCCCGCCGTGCCCGGAAAATGAGCAGTTCCTGCGCAGGGGTCGCTTCGACCCCTTGTGCAGTTTGCTTTTCCCCTTCGCGCCTTTTTCAACCCTTCTTAATTGACGGTAGGCCCGTACGCGTAACGGCTTCACGACTGTCCCCGGTACAGAAATAATGTATGACGTAACCTTCGCCCTGGCCATTATTCTCGGCGCGGGCTTTTTTATTGCCAAACTGGGTCAGCTGGTTCGACTCCCTTCGGTCACCGGCTATATTTTGGCAGGTGTCCTCCTGGGACCTTCCGCACTGAATCTCGTATCTGAAGAGACCATTACCGAAAAACTTGGCCATTTCACCCAAATCGCACTGATGCTGATTGCTTTTGGGATTGGTGAACACCTTGAAATCAGCCGGTTGAAAAGGTCTTTGAAAAGTGTCGGGCTCATCGGTATCAGCGAAACTTCCGGAGCATTTTTGTTTGTAATGCTGGGCACTTTCTTTGTCGCCCGGGTATCGGGGGTTGGCGAAAGCGGCCGGACGCTTCAGGATTACGCAGTACTGGCATTGCTTTTTGGTGCGGTATCGGTGGCAACCGCTCCCGCCGCCACCCTCCACGTCATGCGGGAAATGAAAGCCGCGGGTCCCCTGACCACCACCCTCATGGCCATTGTGGCAGTGGACGATGGGCTCGCCATCATATTTTTCGGCATTGCAATGTCCGCCGCGCGCCAGATTGTCGGTGCGGGCGGTGGGTCCATGGCGGTTGCCATTATATCGAGCATGACGGAAATCGTCGCATCTCTGATGCTGGGCATCATCACGGGACTGATCATTGATTTTGTCATACACCGGCTGAATCGGCTGGACGAAGTACTGACCGTCGGCCTCTCCCTTCTGCTCCTCTGCGGGGAAACGGCAAGGCTGGCCCATTTTTCGCCCCTTCTGGCCGGAATGGCCGTTGGTTTCACCATCGTCAACCGCGACCGTCGCGATGTTCGGCTTTTCCGGGTCATCAACCGCTTTGAACCCCCCATCTATGTCCTATTTTTCACCCTTGCCGGCGCACATCTGGATCTCTCGGCGCTCATCATTGCCGGCTGGGTGGGGCTGGTCTATTTTCTATTGCGGGCACTGGGAAAGTTGGCCGGCTGTAGCTTCGGAGGCCGGCTGGCGGCCGCTCCGGAAAAGGTTGTGCGGTACCTGGGGCTTGCCCTGATTCCTCAGGCCGGTGTGGCAATCGGCCTGATTTTCCTCATTCGCGGCGACGCCGTCCTCGGTTCATACGCATCCATCATCATCCCCGTTGTCCTGGGCAGCGTGGTGCTCAGCGAACTCACAGGGCCTGTCTGCGCCCGAATTGCCGTTGAAAAGGCCGGTGAAGCATCTGTTGGCTGCGGCGTGGTCAGGCCTTCAGGCCCAGCCATTTTACCGAAGGGGTTCCGCCCGGTTGAAATGAATCGTATTGAACTGATTCCCTGGAACTGGACACCCCTCGAACCGGCGGAAAATTCGTATGGACAGGTGATTTTCGGGCTTTCGCATACGAAAACAGGGCCGTCTCTGGCCAGATTCACAACACTTCTGGCCCATTATTATTGTGGCACACCCACGGCGGTTCACGTGTTGTCGCCACAAAATGAAACCGAGGCTGAAGCAATGCAATCAAAAACCAGGGAACTGACGCAAAAGGTTGCTTGTGAAGTTGAATCTCTGGGCTACAGTGCAGATGTAAAGGTAATTACCCACGAAAATGTCGCCAAAGGGATCCTATCGGCAGCCAATTCACAAAAAACCTGGGCAATTGTCCTGGGACACCCGCACAAATCAACCTCCCATGAATTCAACCGCATCGTGGATGCCGTTGCAAAAGACGCCCCCTGTCAGGTGATCATGGTGCGTCTCTGCGGTGTCCTTCATACGGAACGGATTCTGGTGCCGGTGGTCGATCTTAAAAATCTCAAACTGCTGGGCCACGTCATCCGTGCCCTTTGCGGCGCCGGTAAACATATCATTACGCTTCTGGCCATGGTCCAGTCGGATGCCCTTCATGAGGAGATCAAGGAAGCCGAGGAACTACTTGTAGACTGGGTGCAAAAGGAACACCTGATACCCCATGTGCGCTGCAGGGCCATTGCCACCGAAGCGCGGGTGGAGGCCATTGTGCAAGAAGCGCACGATCATGATGTGACGGTAATGGCTGCATCGCAGATGCACGGACTGAGGCGAATCTTCTTCGGTTCCCTGGCTGAAGACGTGGCCCAGAACTGTCGGAAACCGATGCTCATTATCCACGGATAAGAGGACTCATTTGCTTTCAAGTTTCATTGTTTCGCTGCCCCCTCCTTTAACCATTCCTTCGCCGCCTCTTTTTCATGGCTGTCAAAATATCGGACAGTTGCGCCGGTAAGGGGGACAAAGAGTTCGTAGTCCTCTTTTGTGAGCTTTTCCCTGAAAACGAGGATAACGATTTTAACGCCGTTTTCTTCCAGTTCAATTTCATTAAAACCACTGGTCATGGCCTATTCATCCTTTCCGGATTTTTCTTCCATCCCTTCCCTAAGTCCTTGCTCGAATTCTGATTTTGCTTCTTTCAGACTGCCTTTGAACGAAGACCAGGCGGATGTCATACCCTGTTTCATTTGGTCCCACGTATCGTCTTTGTCCTCGAAAATCTTTTCCAACGTTTCCTTTACCGCCCGTTCTTTTTCACGAAGGGCCTTGATTATCGTCTCATAGCGATTCCGCTCTTCGGCCTGCGCTCTTCCTGCTTCAGCCTCAAGCTGATTCAGCACATTGTTCCATTCATCGAGCCGGCGCTTCAGTTCTTTTAAATGATCATGGCTTTTTTCAGGCATTCAACGCCCTCTTTTGCGTTCGTACTTACCCATCAGCACTGCCTGATCCAGCACGTGCCCTGTCATTCCCTTTTGAACCGCCAGTTTGTCTGATTTCTCCGGCAAATCGAGCAGTTGATCCAATGCGTAAAGCTTAAAGAAATACCGGTGTTCCCGGTCCGGCGGACAGGGTCCGTAATAGGATGTGTTACCCCCCGTACCGATGCCGGGTGTTCCCTCCGGCTCCCGGCCTTCCGCAATCTCCGAGGTGCCGGGAGGCATGTTAAACACCACCCAGTGGTCCCACATTCCGTCCTCCCGCAAATGGGTTGGAACGTCCGGGTCGTCCATCAAAAGAACCAGGCTCACAGTCTCTTCCGGCACTTCCGATATCACCAAAGGTGGATTGATGTTTTCGCCGTCGCAGGTATATTTGGAAGGGATATCACCACCATAAAGGAAAACCTTGCTGATCAGTTTCATTTTGTGTTCCTCCTTTCTTTCATTTTGAAATATTAAACCACCGACCCGTTATTTGTAATGGGGTCTTCCATGTATTTTTTGCTCATCGAACGCCAAAGCAGGTTTCAAAAAAAACAGTTACCCAGACCGCTATTTTGCGGAACCGTTTGCTTTTGGTTTCATAAGATTGTAATCTCAGGCAGACAATCAGCAGAAAAAGGGACTGCAGTTAATGAATACCAGAAACAAGGAACAGCTACTCCGCGACCTTAAAGAGAGTGAAGATCGGTACCGTGCGGTTACCGAAACATCCATCGATGCCATTATCACCGCCAGCGCTCAGGACAAAATCCTCACATGGAATAAAGGCGCGGAAACGATTTTCGGTTATGGTGCAGAAGAGGTTCTGGGACGGTCCTTGACCATCATCATCCCCGAGCGTTACAGAAAAGCGCACACAAAAGGGGTTAATCGTTTCCTGAAAACCCGGGAAAAACATATCATCGGCACAAAGCTGGAAATGATGGCCCTTCGCAAAGACCAGACGGAGTTTCCCATCGAACTGACGCTCTCTTACTGGGAGAGCGACGTCGGCATCTATTTTGGAGCGATCATCCGAGACATCACCGATCGGCGACAGATCGAGCAAATTCGTGAAGATGTGCAACGGATGATGCGTCACGATCTCAAATCACCCCTCATCGGTATCACCGGGCTGGCCAGGCGTTTGCTCAAAGGCAAGAATTTGTCCGAAAGACAAAGAAAGGCGGCGCGGCTGATCCAGGAATCAGGCGAACAAACCCTGAAAATTCTGGATAGAAGCCGCGACTTGTTTCAAATGGAGCAAGGAACCTACGAGGTCAACCCACAACCGGTCAACCTTGTGGATATTTTGAACAGGATTAAAAACCAACTGGAACCCCTGACGTTAAAAAGGAAAATCACCATCCGGATCGCTATCTCCAAACCATCGAAAAACGAAACGCCCGGAATCGTAAACGGCGATGAAGACCTGCTGGAGATGATGCTGGCAAATCTCCTGAAAAATGCCATAGAAGCCTCACCGGAGGGTGCACCCATTGAAATCGGCCTTAATACAAATCAAGTGGATGACCGGGAAATGCATGTCATTGATATTCACAATCGCGCCGAAATTCCTAAAGAGATTCGGGATCATTTTTTTGAAGCCTACACCACCAGCGGCAAAAAAGGCGGCATGGGCCTGGGCACTTACAACGCTTCGCTGATCGCCGCCACGCACCGGGGAAATATCCGCTTCACCACATCCGAGTCTGAAGGAACCCATGTCATTGTTTCGCTGCCCTCAAATCTTCGGGCTGGAACATAGAATTTCAGTGAAAGCCGCCGTTCAACCTGCGCCGGCTTCCTTCAAGACCAATACCAAACCTGCGGCGCTCCTTTTTCGCTTGACCCACAAGCAGATTTTTCTCTATGCTCACCGGTAAATATAGCAAAGAGGAGAAATAGAAAATGGACGCAGAGAAACTTATAGCGGGTAGAAAAATACTCATTGTGGATGACGAGGAGGATGTGCTGGAAGAGCTGATCGAGCTATTGGATATATGCAAGATCGACACGGCTTCCTCCTTCGAGGAAGGGAAGGAGAGACTCGAAAACGAGGAATACGATGTGGCGATCCTGGACATTATGGGGGTGAAAGGCTTTGAGCTTCTGGAGATTGCGAGAAAGCAGAAAATTCCCGCCCTTATGCTGACGGCCCACGCCCTTACGGAGGAAAGCCTCAAACGATCCGCGGAGGAAGGGGCGGCCTATTTTGCCCCCAAAGAGAAGATGAAAAACATTCATCTTTTTGTAGCGGATGTCATCGAGGCCGGGGATAAGAAGAAAAATCCGTGGCGCAAGTGGTTTGATAGGCTGGGTGGATTCTATGACAAGCGATTTCACGGCACCGACTGGCGAGAGCAGGAAAAAGAATTCTGGGAAGAGAGGCTCAAGCGTCTCCCCGGAATCTGAGGAATCCGGATGGGATTGACAGTATGATGGACGCTTTGGACCCTGCCATGGCACTTTCCATTGGAAGCAAGTATCAGCTTCAGACTGGCCGATTGCGGCACCCAAGAAAAACATTTCCATGAAATCGCAAAAGCAGCCATGAGTGCCGGCCAGCTCATCAGCAACAACCCCCGGCAAGTGACAGCACAAGATGTGGTGAACATTCTCAAGGCCAATATGTGAGAAATTCGAACCAGTGGTCTTAAGAGAGGCTTGATCGAAACAGCTGAAGCAGCATGAAATAGACCAGGGGGAGGAACATGGCGGGAAGCAGATTGGCCACCTTTATTTTTACCACGTCCAGCATATTGAAGCCCATGGCCATGATCAACAAGCCGCCCACAGCGGACATCTGGGATATCACCGGATCGGTCAAAAACGGCTTCAAAAAGGACGCACCCATGGTGATACATCCCTGATAGAAAAACACCGAGACCGCGGAAAAGAGAACGCCTACGCCCAACGATGCGGAGAAAACGATGGATCCCAGTCCGTCTAAAACCGACTTGGCGAACAGGATATCGTGGTTGCCGGTCAGACCGCTTTCCAATGAACCCACGAGGGCCATGGATCCCACGCAATAAAGCAGGGTGGTGGCAACAAAACCCTTTGACATGCTACTCCCGGGCTTTGAGAATCTCGCCGACAACCATTTCCCCAAACCGTTTACCCGATCCTCGATCCTGATGAGTTCCCCTATGACGCCGCCAAAGGCCAGGCTGCAGATGAGGATAATGAAATTATTCTCTTTCCAAGCCATTTTGAGACCGATCAGCATGACGGCAAAAGCAACTCCATGGATCAACGTATGGGTTATTTTCGTGGGGATGAACCGGCTGAATGCAAGGCCGATGAGACTCCCCACAATGATGGCAAACGTATTAACGAAAGTTCCCAGCATCTCAGTCCCGAAAAATGATGTATGGCTTGATTTGGTACACTATCAAATAACACATGGTGCTACTTTTTCGATACAGAATGTCTAGTTGATTTCGAATTCCGGGGTTTGAATCCGTGAGGGCATGTCCGGCCACGCTTCATCGCAAAAACGGGCCTGTATCCTATAGCGGCCGGGGTTCAAGTCCTTGGGCAGCTTCCATTTGATGGCGTTCATTTCATCGATACGCCTGAATTCGAGGCAACGATCCTTTTGGGCCATGCTGAAAACAGGTATAAAATTCCGGGATGTTGCCATTTCATCTCCACGGTTTTGACGGATCAAGGAAAATTCCGAAGCGACACGAATGGGAAAAGCCGTCATTTGAATAAACCGCAGCATAACGGTCATGCCCGGTCTATAAATATCATAATCGGTTACAATACCGATGAGTTTGTTGCCATCGGAAATTCCGGTTCCCACACCGGATGTGGTTTCGTCCCAAAATCGGGCCGGTCCCACATCAATATGAACCACACTCCCATGGTAGTACCCCGTACCGCCGAATTCAAGATCCCTGACATAGTGCCACAGCGCTTCAGCCTTTACGCCTTGGATTTTGAGATCCGCCGCCATACCGTACTGGTGGAGGCTGGCCTTGGCTGCCAGTTTCCCTTTCTCCCGAAGTTTGGTATTGTATTCCGGCCTGCGATAGCCGGAGATGATAGTGATTTTTGCACCTCTGTTTAGATGGTCCTCCAGATAATCGATAAATTCGATAAGTCTCAGGGAAAGCCCCGTTTGCGAAGGGTCACGGGGAGCGTCGAATACGCGGCAGATTTCATTGAGCGCCTTTTTATCATAGCTTCCAAGTCCATTGCGGTAGGTGCCTGAAAAGGTTTTATGATTTTTTTCACTATACAATGTGATTTTGCCGTCGCCGGAAAAAAAATACCGCCTTGCAGCACCGGGATCTTCTCCGGCCCATGAGCATGATACAAAAGCTGCCAAAAGGATGAGTAAGGTAGCAGATTCCAAGGAAAAAGGCACTATCATATATTTTTTCACAAATCCTCCGGTTCAGTCATCCCGACGGCGGCCATCCAGATAGAAAGCGGTGATAGCCAGAATGGAAGATACCGCGATGACCAGCGCTGCCGTTTTGTAAAGGCCCGAAAAACCTGCCACCAGGGCTTCGGTGGCGATGGCGGCCCCCAGGGCCTGAACCATCCTGAACAAAATGAGCCAATACACACAGGGAGCCGGTCCGCACAAAAGAGATCCGGCTGTAAACAGCGAAATCCCCCAGACATAGAGGCGCCCCTTCCCCTTCATATCCCCAGGCGGGCAAGACTTAAAGTCAATGAGGTCACCACGGGCACATAACCCGGCATGACCCATTGATCGGATCATATTTCATTGTTTTCTCAAAAGCAATTTTGTTATAGTGTCTTGAAAGACGTCCCAATTCCAATTTCAAATATCTTTGGTCAGGACCATGCTGTTAAAAGGATACAAAACAGAAATTTCGCGCCCCGAATGCAATCCCGGTTTTCAAACGGTAGACTGCATCGCCCATCTGGACCAGGACATCAGCGAAGTGCTCCCCTATTTGAACGCAGAACTGGGAGGGTATGAATACTTCAAGAATCCGCCGGCCGTAACCTTTCGGCTTCAAGGTAAAATCATCGTTCTTCACGGCGACAAAATCACCATCAACGCCCTTAAAGACGAGGAAGAGGCTGAAAAAATCCTTCAATGGCTGATGCGGGAAGCCAATGATATCTGGGAGCGAAGGCATGAAATCGTGCCCTCGTACGAAGGTGCACCCAAACCCAACCTCCTGCAAATCCTCAAACGTCTCCCCGGGCGCAACGGATGCCGGCGGTGTGGACAACCCACCTGCATGGTTTTTGCCACCCTTCTGGCACAAGGCGCAAAAGGGCCTGGCGACTGTCCGGAGTTGTCAGATCAAAAGGCTCAAGAGCTGCAGCGATACCTGGACCAATTCTCATTTTAGCCGGAAATTGGCAGTGGAGACGTTGGCGCGGGGCAAAACCCAATCCTTCGAGGACATCAGATGACGCTCGATATATTCTTTTGCGCAATTGGCTTTGCCATGCTTTATTACGGAGCCGAATGGCTCGTCAAGGGCTCTTCCGGCCTGGCCAAAAGCCTGGGCGTAACGCCTGTGGTCATCGGTCTCACAGTGGTCGCTTTCGGCACGTCCGCCCCGGAACTGGTGGTCAGCGTGGTTTCCTCCCTTCAGGACAAAAGCATGATCGCCCTGGGGAATGTGGTGGGGAGTAATATCTGCAATATTGCACTCATTCTGGGAATTTCGGCGGTTTTCCAACCGATCACCTGCGACCCCTCGGTGGTAAAACGGGACATCCCCATCATGATCGGCATCTCCCTGTATCTTCTGGTGCTCTCCCTGAATTCCACCATCGGGCGTTTTGAAGGGGGCACCCTCTTTGGCGGCATTATCCTGTATACGCTTTACAACTATTACAATGCTCGCAAGGAATCCGTAAGCGGCTCCGACAAAGCGGTCGACATGCCCGGAGTCGGCCTCGAGGAAACAAGCATCATTGCATCGCGGGGAAAACAACTCCTGCTCATTATTGTGGGCATATGCGGTGTGGTGTTCGGCGCGCAACTGGTGGTGGATTCCGCCGTTAAAATTATGACGGTGCTTGGGGTTTCCGAGAAATTCATAGGATTAACCATCGTGGCCTTCGGTACATCCCTTCCCGAACTGGCAACCTCTGTGGTTGCCGCCATCAAAAAGGAGATGGATATCAGTATCGGAAACCTGGTGGGAAGCAACGTATTCAACATTCTCAGCGTGGTGGGGGCGGCTTCCTTGATCCGACCGATTCCCGTACCGGGCGGCTTCTGGGAGAGCGGTCTGATGATCGATTACCTGGCGATGCTGATTATCAGCGCACTGCCCTGGCTTATGATGCGGAAAACCCCCACCATAACCCGGAAAGACGGGCTCATCCTTCTGGCCTGTTATGTGGCGTTCCTGGGCTATCTGATTCATAAGGCGTGACAACATGCTGAAAGGAGGCGACAGAAACATGACGACGATTTACCCAAGGATTCTTTACTTTAAAGCCCGCGGCTTTTTTTGGATTCCACATTAATGCAAATCAGGTAATACCATGAACCAAACCAAAATAAAGCCCGCTGCCATAACGCCCAATTTCCATCGAATTGGCACCGTCGCTTTTCCGGCGTTTCTTTCCATGGGGAAGGTTGGCATGATCATTGAGGGCGGCACGGGGCCCACCTCCCGGTTGATCGTTCAACAGATCAAAAGTCTGGGCATTGATATGCAAGAAATAGAATACATCCTGTTAACCCATACCCACGCCGACCATATCGGCGCCCTGCCCCACTTGAAACGCCGATGGCCCCATCTTAAAATCGTTGCCAGCGGACCCGGAGCGAACATCCTGAATACTCAGGAGTTCCATAATGAATTCCTGCTGGTGGATCTGGGACTTGCGCAGCTCATGCGGGCCAAATCGGAAATCGATGACATACCGCCGACCGCCGAAGATTACCGGTTTGAAGTGGATCTTCAGGTAAAAGGCGGGGATGCCCTCGATCTCGGGGATCATGTCACATGGGAGATTATCGATACGCCGGGACATTCACCCTGTCATATCTCGGCGTACGAACCCGGTGAAAAAACCTTGATGGTGGGAGACGCTACCGGATTCTACGTTCCTGAAAAAGACATCTTCTGGCCCAATTATTTTTTTTCACTGAAAGGCTATGTGGAGAGCATCCAAAAGCTGAGCACATTTCCGGCTGAACGTGCCATACTCAGTCATAACGCGGTAATCGAGGGCGATGTTCACACCTATCTTGAAAAAGCTATCACGGCCACCCGTCATTACCATGAAACCATCCTGAAACAGCTCAACCGTGGAAATTCCGCCGAAAGCATCGCACTGGAAGGCGCTCAGTTCGTGAGCAGCCTCACGGACATTCAGCCTTTCAAGGTCAATCACGATCTTTGCAAACAAATGATCAACCGATCCCGTGAAACCGGCGAAGACATCTCTTTCAGCCTGGAAGGAAAGCCTTCACGGTCTTCAGATGAAGTGCCCTTTCGGGAAACGGATAATACCAAAGAATTGGTCTTGGATGCGGAACCGGTTGAAATTCCGAAGACGTCAAAAGAACTGAACCTGGGTGAGCGGTTGAGCCTGGTGGCACTCATCGATGAAGGAATGCGAAGCGGACTGGCGGAAGCGCCGGTTTCAGCGGACCTCTTTGACAACCTCTGGGAACTGGTCGGCGCCACCGCAAAAGGCGGCAGGATCAATCGGCTTAAATTCAACGACGCTCAAAACGGTTTTCAGATGTTTGAAATCAAGGCGGAAACCGGCGAAAATCTCGCACGCCTCAACATGATCTATCTGAAAAAACCGATACCCTGCTATTATCTCGTTTATGTCGAAGTAGCGGCACCCTTCCGGCGCAAGGGATTGGGGAACCAGATCCTGATATCCTTTGCCGATTTTCTGACGGAGAAATCAGCCGTGGGCATACTGGACAACATCATACCCCAGGACGACCCCACCAATGCCGTCTATCTGAAACATTCCTGGATCCCCGTGGAAGACATCATCGGAGATCTCATGGTTTATAAAGACAACAATTACATGGTGTTTATCCCGCCTTCCATGAAAAACAGGGATCTGAAGCAGTCGGTTTTAAAACTCATGTATCACCTGAAGCGGAAACGGGGCCTCATCGATATTCGCGAAAACGAAACCATGGTCAAAAAAACCCTGAATGAATTCAGGGAACTCTACCAGGCTTTAATGACCTATTTTCATCCCGAGCTTGAGGGGCCCAGGTCTTCCGTATTCATGCGTTTTTTATTCACCCGTTTTGTCACTAAATTCATCGCCTTCAGACGCCGCATCGGCGACCTTGTGGGATACACGGGAGGGGAATCCACCGAACAGATCGTGCTCGATGCCCGAATTGACAAATTGCAGGTAAAATCGTACGCGCCCAGAGAGTTGGCAAAAGAAGACGCCATTGTGATGGGATCGCTGGGGCTTTTAAGCAAGCTGCCGGAAGAGTTGAAACAAAAACCCGCCCAGGTGATCGAGTCACTGCCCAATTATCGAAGGCCTAATTTCCTGCTATGGCTTGAAAAGCACAACAAGACCTACGAAGACACGTTGACCCTGGGCGATCTCATGGATCTGGGATTTGATCCCACCCGGTTAAAAGAAATTGAAATCGATGAGAAAACCTATATCTTTGAACGGGTTCAGGCCAGACAGATCCATGTATTGGAGGAGAGAAGAGATCTGGTGGCCAGAATTTCCCATGAAATGCCAAACACCAAAATCAAGAGCGCGCAACTGAAGACAAATCCCATTTTGCTGATCATCCGGGACCTGGGAAACGGCTATGTGCTGCGCCGAAAAATCGATGCCATTCACTGGGAAGAAGCCATTGAGCAGCTTCAGAGCAACCCGAGTTTGAAATCGGTCAATGAGGCGGTCAAGCTGGACAGGATCATTATGGAAACGGTGAAAACCAGTGCCACAACCATTTCAAATGCGCTGAATGTGGAAAGGAAAACGGTTATCGATCAATTAACCCCCTTTGTCAGCTGGGATTTGGTTAATAACCGCCCCAAAATGGTGATTGATTTTTCTTTTTCTTATGTGGAGACCATCTGGATCGCCTAAACAGCGCAGACCGCAAAAAAAATCCATGCCTGAGTTAATCTGCATATTCTGTGGTGGGCCGGCTGAACTTCATGGCCGGTGAGCCAATGCCAAAGTTTCCTGCGGGTCGTGCGGGATGGAAACCGGCCCCCATGAATATCGTGATCAGATAGAAGAATGGATGGAATCGGTCTGCGAAAAAATCGAAGGAGACTGATCGTAAAAATTCGCGGCCTTGCTGGAGCCTTTTTCCTTTGCCCATGGGCCGCTTCAGTAAATCATTCCAACGAGTGCACCGGTCATGCAAGTGGCGATGGTCCCGGCCACAATGGATTTGAGTCCCAAACCCACGATTTCATCCCGTCTTTCCGGTGCCATGGCGCCCATCCCCCCGATCATGATCCCCAGGGAGCCGAAATTGGCAAACCCGCACATGGCATAAACCATAATCAGCCGACTCCGTTCGGAAAGAACCCCCTGGGGCAGTTCGGCAAATTTCAGATAGGCGAGGAGCTCATTTAACACGGTCTTAATTCCCATCAATCCTCCCGCCGTCACCGTTTCTGACAGGGGAATGCCCATGAGCCATGCCACCGGGGCCATGATAAAACCCACCAAACGCTCAAATGTAATCGGCTTGCCGTATATTCCCGGAAGGAGTGCCAGGAAAAGATTGATCAGGTAAACCAGCGCCACGAAAACCACCAGCATGGCAATGATGTTGATCAGCAGCTTGATACCGCCGATGGTCCCTTTCGTAATGGCGTCCATGGCACTTTTTGCCCCCCGGGGCGCTGAAAGGGCCTCTTCCGACAAGGCGGATATCTCCGGTACCATAAGCTTGGAGATGGTAATGGCTGCGGGGGCGCTGACAATGGAAGCCACCAGCAAATGACCCATGATCCCCGATACCGCAGCTTGCAGAATTGAGGCATAAAGGACCATCACCGTGCCCGCAATAGTGGACATACCGCACACCATAATGGTAAAAAGTTCACTTCTGGAAATACCCGACAAATACGGCCTTACAAAAAGAGGGGACTCCACCATGCCGATAAATACGTTGGCCGCCGCTCCGAGTCCCTCTACGCCGCCGATGCCCATCACCCGCTTCAGAATCCAGGCAAACCCATTGACCACCCAGGGTAGGATCCGCCAGTAAAAGAACAATGATGTCAGGGCACTGATCACCAGTACCAGCGGAAGCCCTCGAAATGCCAGGATGTAGGTAGAAGCCGGACTTTTTTCCGCAAAGGGAAGCGAGGCGCCTCCCAGATAACCGAAGACAAATCCGGTGCCTGCCCGAGTGGACTCCGCCAGCGCCCGAACGCCTTTGTTCAGCCAGAGGAAAACGTCCCGGCTTCCCGGAAATTTCAGGAGCATCAGGGCAAGACACACCTGCAGTAGGAGCCCTGCAATCAGCGTTCTGAAGCTGATCTTCCGGCGATTTTCAGATAAAAGCCAGGCCAGAAAAGGAAATGTCAAAAATCCCAATAGACTCTGCAAGTGATCCAACGCTAATCTCGCAATGAATGGATAAAGGGTCCTGTTGCATAGCCGCGAATCGGGGTTGTGGCGGCCCTCCCAGCAGGTCCAAAGCATCAAGCATGCCAAAATTCACAGTTGACACAGCATAATGGATGCTTACTTTGAAACTCAAGTCAAATAAACATTACATATTCTAAACCCGCCCTCATTTTTGAGGGGCTACGAGCCGGGTTTCACCAAACAGGTGATTCACGGCTTTTTTTATGGGAGGTGTCAACGATGGAAACCAACAACGCTTATTATAGAAATTTTGAATCACAACTGGATCCCATTTTTCGACCGGATGCCTTTTCACGTCCGGACGATTCCGACGACAAGAAATTTTATAGAACCGATCGGTTTGTCAGTCACCTGGATTCGTTGGCCCTTGATACGGCCAGGCACATTATTAAGAGCCTCATCGTGGAAAAGAATCCCGCAATCCTGGACTTGATGGCGGGATGGGAAAGTCATCTGCCGGAAGATCTTGACGCTTCAAGGATTACCGGGCTGGGCCTCAATGAAAATGAACTGAAAAATAACAACCGACTGACCCAATATGTCATTCACGACATGAATGAAAATCCCGAGCTCCCTTTTTCCGATGCCTCATTTGATGTGGTCATCAACACGGTATCGGTGGATTATATGACGCAACCGGTTGCCGTATTTAAAGAAGTCGGCAGGATTCTGAAGCCGGGCGGACTCTTTCTCGTGATTTTCTCAAACAGGATGTTCCCGCAAAAAGCCGTCAAAGTCTGGCAGGAGTCGGATGAAAACGAACGGGTCATCCTGGTCAATGACTTTTTTGAACTTTCCGGCGCCTTTGAAAAACCGTCCCGTTATGTATCCAAGGGAAAGCCAAGGCCGAAAGACGACAAGTATGCCCATCAGACACCGGTGAGCGATCCAATATATGCAGTTTATGCTGAAAAAAAGGGAGGGGTTTCCAAAGGGAAAAGGCCTGCCATAAGGGATTGGTATGGCGAGAGGATGTCAGCGGAAACCCTGGAGAAGAAAAAGAGGACGGTAAAAGAGACCCTTCATTGCCCCCATTGTGATGAAAAGTTGAAAAAATGGGAGGTGCCCGACAATCCCTTCTGCCAGACCTGGGACAACCACTTCATGTACATCTGTTTTAATGATGAATGTCCCTATTTTGTAAGAGGGTGGGACAGAATGTACCGTGAAACGAATCAGGGAATGAGCTACCGGTTGATGTACAATCCGGAAAACGACCGATGCATGCCCATTCCGGTGCCGACCCATATGGCCCTGAAAGATGGTATCGTTGAGAACTAGGGGTTTATATTTTTCGGAAACGTTTTCACACATGCCGTCAAAAACGTGAAAGAAAAGAGTATGGGAAACAAAATGCAAAATGATTTCATGTTCCTTTCTCCTCAAGAATTGCAACAAATAAAAAAACATTGACATATTTATTGAATTTTTAGATGCTATTTTAAATGATACTTTAACCTTGACAGAAAGATGTTATTGTCTGTCAATATAATTTATTTGAATGCGCGTTTTCCGACAAATGCGTTTCTTACAATAGCGTTAATATTAGACCGAAAAATAGGAATGCTTTTATTTTTCTGATGTTTTATTGCGTTTATTTTTCTGACGTTCATCTCTTATTCAGGAGGAGGAAAGAAAATGGCAAAGACCCTTACGGAAATGGCTGTAGAACTTGCAACCGCGCAGGCATCCCATGCAACCATGTCAGACGAAGATATGGAAACCTATCTGACGAAAACGTTTCAAACCTTGAAACACCTTAAAGACGTTGAAGAAGGGGCGGAGATTACCACTGAGGAACCCGCCGAACCGCAACTGGATCCAAAAAAATCGATCTTGAAAAACAAAGTGATATGCCTTGAATGCGGCAGAGAGTTCAAGATCCTGACCAGCAAGCACCTTCAAAAAGAACACGGTATGGATTCAAAGGAATACCGCCAGAAATACGGCTTTTCATCCCGGCAATCCCTGGCCGCCAGATCCCTTTCAGCGCAACGAAGGGCCACAGCCAAAAAGCACAAGCTGGGTGAAAAACTTCAAGCAAACAAAAAAGCAAGGCAGAAAAAAGCTTGAAATTTTAGTCAAGGGAGAATGAGTGCGCCAGATCTTCAATCTCCCGATGATACCGCTCATATTCAGGGGATGCTTCGCTGCTGTAATTGAGGTTTTTAAAAAGTCCGGTTATTTTCGTAAACATCTGCCTTGCAGTTTCTTTGTCGTCAAAAGCATAGGGCTGGTCGATAAGCTTTTTGACCAGCCTGAAACTATCAAGCTGACGATTAAGCGGCATGGCGGCATCCACCTCGTCAAAGGCATCCTGCTGCAGGAAAACCATATCCACCAGGGTGGCCTTCTGCCAACTTATGAAGTCCTCCAGGCTGATCCCCTCTTCACCGGTCACCTGCATCATCTGGTAGATGCCGTCTCCCTGCACCAATAGTTCGTGCATGGCTTTGACGTCTTCCACCCATGATCCATACAGATTTTCCCTGAACCAGTCCCCAAGCTGGTCCAAGTAGCGTGACCAGGAAACGAGCGGGTCAATGGCGGGATAAAAGCGTTTGTAGGCCCGATCGTAGGAAAGGCCCAGGAAAGTCTTCACCGTCCCCAGGGTGGCCTGTGTCACAGGTTCCTCAAAATTGCCGCCGGCGGGGGAAACCGTGCCGATCATGGTGAGGCTCCCCACGGCATCATCGGCACATTTCAGCACTCCCGCCCGTTCGTAGATATTCTTGATGGCTGAATCCAGATAAGCGGGATAGGCCTCTTCGCCGGGAATTTCCTCCATTCGCCCAGAGGTTTCCCGCATGGCTTGGGCCCAGCGGGAAGTGGAATCGGCGATCACCAGCACGTGATATCCCATCTGCCGGTAATATTCCCCCAGTGTCACCCCCGTATAAATGGATGATTCGCGGGCCGCCACCGGCATGGAACTGGTATTGCAGACAATAATGGTGCGGTCCATCAAAGAACCGCCGGTCCTCGGATCCTTGGTTTCGGGAAACTCCTTGATGGTTTCCACCACCTCTCCGGCCCGCTCGCCGCAGGCCGTGACAATCACAATATCCACGGTGGCATATCGGGCGATCAGACTTTGAAGCACGGTTTTTCCGGCCCCGAAAGGCCCGGGGATGCAGGCGGTCCCGCCCAGGGCGATGGGAAAGAAGGTGTCGATAATGCGGGTGGTGGTGGTCATGGGTCTGTCGGGATAGAGCCTTTCCGATCGGCGGTTGCGCAACATGGCTTCCGGAATGGGTCGCCGAACGGGCCATTTCTGGCAGAGGGTCAGGTCCCGCTCGGTGTCGTCCGCCCCCTGAATGCGAGCCACGGGGGTATCCACCGTGAAACTCCCCTGCTTAATCCATGTAACCATCACCTCTCCGGGCTCATTAAAGGGGATCATGATCTTGTGGCTGAACAACCCTTCCTGAACGGTTCCGATGGCCTGACCGGCAAAAAGTTTGTCTCCCCTTGAAACCGTCGGCGTAAAGGCCCATTTTTTCTTCCGTTCCAGGGGAAACAGGTCCACGCCCCTGGGAAGAAAAAACCCGTACTCCCGGGCCAACACGGAAAGGGGGTTTTCCAAACCGTCGAAGACCTGACCCAGCAGGCCGGGACCCAGGGTAACGGAGAGCATCTCGCCGCTCATCTCCACACGGTCCCCAACACGCACACCCCGAGTGTCTTCGAATACCTGCATGTCGGCCCTGTTGCCTTGGATGCGCAGCACTTCGGCCATGAGGCGCTCTTCGCCCACCAGGATAAAGCCCACTTCATTTTTTAAAATGGCTTCCCCACCGGTGTCGATGGTCACGAGGCTTTCACGAACGGCCAGAACCCGGGCATGGCTGCCCGCCCCGGGGGATGTTGTCCGTTTGCCGGGTTTAGTGGAAAAGATTGGGTTGTCCATCTATCATCTCCTTCACCAGCGCATTAAACCGGTCACCTGCTTTTTGAACATCGTGGCTCAACCACTGGTCCACCATATCCCACTTCATCCGGTAGCTCATCACGGCGCGAAAACCGAAATCAAAGGACGGTACCGAACGATCCAGATGGTCCCAGAGCATATTTTTTAAAAGCCGGTCCAGATTCAGCACATCTTCGTCTTCAAGATAACCCTTGGCTTCGTCCAGCCAGGGGTAGACAGCGGCGAGCTTGAAATGGGGGGCTTCCCAGTTGCGCTCAATATGCCTTACGTATGGGCCTACCCCCCAGAGTTCTTTGCCGGTGGGTGGGTCGAACCCCAAATGTCGCCGCCTCAGGGCCACCATGACGGTTCGCTGATTGAGGGGAAAGTCAAAGAGCGCTTGGAGTGCGGGATTTGAAACCAGGACCGCCATCTTATTGAACCGGTTCACCATTTCCCGGTCCGTGAGGCTTTGGGCGTCTTTCTCCCAGGTCAGAAAAGCGGCGGCCCGCTCAAGCATCCGGGCGTCGTTTGGATCCAGCATGCGCAGGCGCTGTTGCAGCCGTTCTCTGCTTATGGGCAGCCGCTTTATACGGTCGAAGCGGGGCAGCGGCGGAAGGCTGGCCAAAAGGGTATAGTAGGGCTGATGGCCCATATTTACTCCTCACCCCGTACAATGGCCTGGTATCGGGGCAACAGGTTTTCCAGCAGCAGGGCGCTGATGGCCTGGTCGGACAGATCGATTTCCAGATCTTCGCCCGACAGCCGCACACGGATTCCCCGCTCAAGATTTCTGGAAGGCTTCAACGCAACCCCTTCCCGCAACATATCGGCTGAAATCCCCAATACCAGGTGGTGCATCCGTTGCTTTCCGTCAGCTGTCAGACGCGAGCCGGATTCGTCGGTCTCAAAGAGATCCTTGGGCAACAACACTTCAACGGGCTGGCCCTCGCACACCATATGCCCGGTAGCCATACCGGAAACCGCCAGAATACACTGCCTGACGAATTCCCGATCCCCCATTTCGATGGAAACCAGCCTTCGCACATGGGCGGCGAAATCCGCTTTCAGCTCGGCCTCCATTTTCAATTCCGTATCCCGAATGGCCGTTTTAAGGGATCCCATGCAGGCCTTACGATCCATTTCGATCTGCGCCTGTGCCCGACTCAGAATTTCATCGGCCTGTGCTTTGGCTTTCGCCACAATTTTCGCGGCCTCTTCACGGGCCTCCTGAAGGACCTGTTCCGCTTTTTCCCGGCCGGCCTTTACACCGTCGTCCCGCAGCCGAGCGATCAACTCTCGAACGCCCGAGGCAACCTCTCTTTGCTCATTCATGTTCAATATCTCCCCTAACCCTTGGTCACCGTTCCCAACAACACCAGTGCAAATACGAAGGCAAACACGGCAAACCCTTCCACCACCGCCGCCGGCGCCAGGGAAACCCCGAAAACCTCCGGTTTGTTTTTGGCAACGCTGATGGACGACGCGCAGGCATATCCCTGGTAAACAGCACTTACCATCAGGGCGATCCCAGCCGGTACACCGATGCCGAAGATACCCGCTGCCGTTGTCGGACTGATGGCGCCTCCGAAAGTCAGGGTCACCACCACACCGTAAATCACCTGGGAGCTGGGCATGGCCGATACGCCGATAAATCGTCCGTAGCCGCTTTCGATCTCAAGCATGGCGCCGATGGCCGCCTGTCCGGCCCTGGAACAGCCGATCATACTCCCCACGGCGCCCAGGGCCAGGGGTGAAAACACACCCAACCATCCCAACGCCAAAATCATGTTTTCCACAACCTCTTCTCCTTTCTGGCAAAAGCCCTGAAGGGATGCCCTTCCTCGGTAATGCTCCACCTGAAAAATTCGATAAAATTGAGCCGCAACCCGTGTATAAAACCGCTGGCCACGGCCAGAACAAAATTCAATGTGTGTCCCAAAAGGGCAATCAACAGGGCGAAAAAAATACCGATTCCCGGAAGGCTTTCCTTGACCTGGCCTGCCATGGTGTTAAACGTTCCGGCCAAAGAAGCACTGGCCAGCCCCAATGCAAAAAGCCTCAAATAACTGAGTGCGTCGCTGAAAGCGCTGGATATGCCCGTCAATCCGGAAAGCCCTTTCAGCAACCGTTTCCACAGGCGCCCTTCCGTACTGCTGAACAGGAGCACACCGATGAGACCTAAGCCCATAACGACGACACCCGCTGTTTTTATGGGAGCCGACACCCCGGCATGTGCCAATCCCTGCCAGATGAGGGTCCCCCCTGCAAAAACCAAGGCCCATGCCAGGGGTTTGAACGCTTTTACGGAATGCCTGAAGTTCCAAGCGGTAAACCCGTTGGCGAGCATCAGGTGAAACACCCCCAGTAGAATGGACAATTGCATCATGAGATCGAAGTCCATCATGTCGATGATTCTGAGCCGGGCCGGAATGCCGCCCTTCTCGGGGGAGACGCCAAAATAACTTCCCACCATGACGCCGTACACAATGCCGGCCCCCACCATGAACAGGGACAGCATCCGAAGCCTGCGGCCCGTTTTCGAACGTCCCATTTTTTTCCAGAAACCGGCAATCACCAGGCCCATGAGGACGGAATATCCCGCATCCGCAAAAATCATGGCGAAAAAGACCGCAAAGGAAAAAAACACGATGGTGGACGGATCCCACAGCCAATATTGGGGGGTGGTATAAAAGGACACCAGATCCTGGCCGCCGGCAACGGCTTTGGGGTTTTCCATGAGCGTGGGGGGCGACTCATGGGGCTCCGGGACGGCGTTTTCAAAAACCATTTTGTGATCCCGGGCGTATTGCTGCAATTGGGAGACATTCCGTTCGGGCGCCCACGCCTGCAAGGCAAAAACCGCATCCTCCGCATAGGTTTGCTTCACCGCATCGAATACCGCCGCCTGATCCTCGAGTCGTTCAATACTGCGCGCAAAAAGGGTGGTCCACCGGGTGAGGCCTGCCCGCTCGGCGAAAAGGTCCTCCAGCGCCAGTTCAACCTCTTCCAGCCGGCTTTCCAGCTGGTAAAGAGTTCGGCTACCCGTGCGGACCCGTTCCACGGGCATCCCTTCCGGTTGATCGGTGGAAACCACCACCACATATGAGAACCGGCTGTCGGCGAACACCCTTTGCCACACAAGGCTTGACGTCTGAACCTTTTCCATATCCTTGTGGGGCACAATGAAAAACCACAGCCGCAGGCCGTTTATGTCTTCGGGTTCCGGAAAATCAAAGGCGCCCCAGGGGGACAGATTGTCGATACGGCCCAGAAGAAAATCCCGTTCATTCTCCAATTCTCCGATAAGGTCTTTTATCTCGAGGACCCGGGCTTCAATTTCAGTGGCATGGAATTGGTCGACCCTGGTGACCTGCCGCCGCCGGTTGGGACAACTTTTGAGAAACCGTAAGGCTTCACGGGCCCGCGACGATGGACCGGGCATGCCAAAGGCATCCTTTTCCGGATTCAGGGGAATCAGGTGCAGACAACCCAATTCCTGAAGCTCCGTCAGGACTTTTCGTCGATCGTCCACATGGCCGCAGAAGGTCACTTTTTGAAGGGCCACAATGGTCACGGGGCGGCTCCTTCAAAAACTTCGGCCTGCTTCTGCCGAATACGCTTGGTGATTTTTGAGCGTATCACGGCGGCCCGGTCCGCATCGGCCAGATAGATCTGTATTTTCCGGATATTACCCTTGGCCTCCGGTATGAGGATCTTTTCAAAGAGATTGGTGCGTTGGGTGATTCTACGAACGGCCCGTTCCAGGAGAAAGACCCGTTGGGCCATGACTTGAACCAAAACTTCCTGGGATACCATTTGCTTGAGTCGCGTTGCCAGCACATCCGCCCAGTGGGGCCTGGCCAGCATGGAATAGGAAGCGACCCGGAATGAAACGCCCGAAAGCTTGGGAAGCCTGACGCCTACCATGTTTTCTTCGCCCACATCAATTTTTTCCACTTCAACCAGGCTCAAAAGGTCCATTTCCCCATCCGCCAGCATGGGCAACTGCCGGGCCGCTTCCTGCTTGAGCCTTTCCGCGTCGGCCTTTGAACGGGCACACTGCTCCTGGGCCCGCTTCAGTTCCGCCGTCAGTTGCATCCGTTTCAGCTCCAGGGAAGGCAGCACCCGTTCATAGAGCCGCATGTTCTCCCGCTGCTTCTGAAGTCCCGATTTGCTTAAAATCAGCTTGGCCATGAGTTAGGAGCTCGCGCTCGGAAAATATTTGTCGATGAGATCCTGTTTCATGAGGAGTTCCCCCTGTTCAAAACACTCCGCCAAGGTTTCCCAGCAACGATCCAAGGCCTCCGTCACGGGCATGGAGACCTCTATATCCATGAACCGTTCGCGAAAAAATCTGCCGAATTTGATGAGCTTGTCATCAAAGGGGGAGAGTTCGAAGGCCATGGCCTGTTTTTTTTCGGCTTCCTGGGCTTCGGCGTAAAAACGGA
>ADZZ01000238.1 GCA_000179315.1 delta proteobacterium NaphS2 | reverse complement strand
CTGCGTGATTTTCTTGCATCTCGCTTTCCGGGAACTTTAGACGAAATCGAGCAGGCCGTCAATACAGCCGGATCATGCAAAAGCCAGGAAGAAGCGGCTTTTGTTTTGAGACCGGAGATATCTCTTCCATCAGGGCTTCGCTGGCTGAGGCGGAGGATCCAATATGTAAAGGAGGCACTGACAATTCTGGCCGGACTTCTTGTGACCGAATGTGCTCCGGATCTTGAATCATTCCGCAATAAATTCCGCACAAACAGGGTGCTGATCAAATTGCGTGAAATGGGTCGGGAATATCTGCCATCCATGCCGCCTATTGTCGGATTCGGCCCCCGTTCCGGCAAGCGGTATTGCCACCTTGGGTTTTCCAACAATTGATGGGGACTGTTTATGCCCGTTTGATGGGGTAAAAGGCTTCCGTTCGCCAATTTTTTTATAAGAATGGAGGTTTTAGATGGCAGAAAACGAACTACAAGAGCAGGTGGCGCTATTTCGCTACGGGATTATCGCGGATTTTGTTCATTTGCCGCCCGGATCAAGAGGGCTTTACGCTCAGATCAGGAAGAAAGCAGGGCAGGAATATGTTATTCCCGGCTCCAGACGCACCCGTGTGGCTGAAGAGACGATCCGTTCATGGTTGAAAAAATACCGCAAGGGCGGTTTTGACGCCCTACTGCCCAAAGAGCGCACGGACAAGGGGGAAACGAGAAAGCTGCCCCTTGAGATTTCGGATTTACTTCTTGAGGCCAAAGAAAAAGAACCGGAACTAACCGTTCCGCTGTTAATCAAGAAAGTCAGAGCATCCGGCAACATTCCCGAT
>ADZZ01000239.1 GCA_000179315.1 delta proteobacterium NaphS2 | reverse complement strand
AGACATCAAGGATGCTACAGAACACCCAGAGCCTGCGTACATGACATGGGGCAAGGCATCTGCAAAGCGGTCAAAGAGGTGTTCCCCGGAGTACCGGATTACATCTGTCACTTCCATTTTCTGCGTGACATTGGCAAAGACATTCTCGATCCGGCATACGGTAAACTGAGGAACCGGCTGAAGTCCCACGCAATCAGTACGAAATTATCCGCGTTGGTGCGGGAAACACGCCAAGCCGCCTGCGAGCAATCTTCGAATCCAATGGGGCTGGCAAGAACAATCCTGAACGTCAAAAAAGAAACGCCGTTTCTTCCGTTGATATCCGCATACGGCCTTGGCCTGTGGGCATTACAAGGCAAACAGAGTGGCGACGGTTACGGTTTTCCGTTTGACCGGCCTTTGCTGTGTTTTGCCGAACGCCTGCTGGAACTGGAACAGCAGATGCCTCGCCTCATAAAATTGTCAAAGAACGACAAAGCCAACAATCTTCAATATCTGTACAAGTTGTATTGGACGGCAGCTGAAGTTGCCGAAGATCCCGAGATCAAAAGCCTGATCGAAGAAATGCGATGGCGCAGTGCTACGTTTGATTCACTTCGCAAGGCCATGCGTATTGCCTTACCCGGCGGCACCAACGGGCTCAATGATGAAGGTGCAACAAACATGATCAGCATCCGCGAGGGTGTCATGAAATTCCGAAAGAGTCTCGATCAAAATGAAGAACTCGCTTCTGACTCCCTTTGCGGCAAAATGGCCGAACAGATCGACAAGTATCTCGATCAACTTTTCAACGATCCAATTATGGTGGATACGCCCTCTGGATTCGTTATCCTATATCCTCAGCGTACAAATAACATCCTTGAGCATTTCTTTAGAGAGCTGAATCGTGAAAACCGGCGAAAAACAGGA
>ADZZ01000240.1 GCA_000179315.1 delta proteobacterium NaphS2 | reverse complement strand
TCACAAAATCGTCTCTGCATGATATTTGTTGGCCAGGCCGAGTTGAGGCGACGGCTTTCACTGTCCGTCCATGAGCCTTTGGCTCAAAGGCTTGTGGTGCGTTATCACATATCCGGTCTTGCAAAAGAGGAGTTGCTCCCTTATCTGAAACACCGGCTTGAGTTGGCCGGAACCCAGATGGATCTTTTTGAACAGCCGGCTCTTGAAGCGCTTTTTCAGGCGACAAACGGTCTGCCACGCAAAATCAATCTGCTGGCACACCTCTCATTGAATGTGGCGGCACTGCAGAATGCCCAGCTTGTATCGGCTGAACATATTCTTACCGCAGTGGAGGAAACGGGATAGTGCTAAACCTGCATGATCAGATTCGGTGAAACAGAGGCGAGCTCTGCTGAGGAGCAACTCGCCAAGGGATAGCCGGATAGGCGACGACGAAATATCGTCATCGGGAGGGGAGTCTTCGGGCTCCCCTTTTTATGTGATATTTCCGAGGAGCCTTCATGCCTAAAAAAACCTCGGGGTTTGGGGCAGAGCCCCAAGGGTTTTCTCGAAACAGCACCCCGATCAGAAGATAGGCAGTCCGTCACGCATCGCCTTGCAACGATAAATCAATCAGGCAAAAACAAAATATTCTTCGTGCTTTATTGTGGACAATATCCGGTGGGATAATGTGAACGGCAACAGCTGGGATGCCCAGCGGTCGTTTCTTGCTACTCCCCGGTTTAGGAATGTACACCCTGCGCACCGGCAATGGAATATACGCCATCCGATGCAATTTTCCGACCAGAGCGTTTAGGTTCTCGCCAAGTTTTTCCCCATATTCCTTCTTGGTAACCTTATCAATGCCAGATGCTGCGTCTTTGCGCAGCTCCTGGAAACATTCCCGCAACATCTCCTCGTTCATCAGATGAAACAGACTGGTGAATCGGCATTCATCTTCTTTGCGGGCCTTCTCCGCTATGCGTTGTAATTTCGTTTCCACCATTTCTCTATTTCTGAGCATAGATGATGTGTCCTCGCAACACTGTTACTCATGTGACGTCCTTTCCTCCAGCGGAGTTACCCGCCTTCTCAGGTACTACGACGCCATCCGACTTCCCCTGCCCCGTTTGCCATTCTCCCTTTATTATCGGTTGGCCGGCATACTCGCTTTTAAGCAAGAGCGCAGAGAACCTCCCGGGTTGCCGCATATTCGCAATGTCCGACATGCCATGGTCTCAGACCCCGGAGAGGCGCCATTGACTTGCCATTCGCCAATGGTCATTTTGACTTCCGTCAAAGTTAAAACGTCGTCCCTCTCAACT
>ADZZ01000241.1 GCA_000179315.1 delta proteobacterium NaphS2 | reverse complement strand
TCTCCAGCTTTTCAAAACTTGTAATCGGGTACCACATTCATTGCACCGTTCCGCTTCAGGATAAAAGTGAATCGTCGGTGGGGAACAGGGTTCCCGAACGAACCCCCGAAACCAACCCTTTTATGCAGCTGCTAAGGAGCTTTACCGCTTTGTAGCCGGAGTTTTTTTTATAAGACCGTGATGCTCCAGAAAATTATGAACGGCCTTCGGGGAAATCTGATGCATTCGAATCTCAGGTAACGCTATGATGGCCTCAAAACCGATCCCATGATGCTTGATCAGTGCACACAGAATAACCACCGCCTTGGTATCGGAAACAAATTCGTCGGATGGATGTTCCAGCATTTCGCGACGTTTCTTTTGCTGTTCATACGTAACGGCATTACTGGCGTAGTACACATAGACACCGTCTCTTTTCTCCCTTTGAATGCCTTTCGTGTTTCGGAAATGGTGCAAAAACGACCGAGGATCAAGACGTACAATGGCTCCAATCTCTTTTCCCGTTAAACCGAAGGAAGAATCCGATACCAGTTGAATGATTGTATTTTTCAGATTGCCGTATTGAGAGAAATAAATTTCCCTGTAATGCCACAATCCGTTATCGTCAAATCGAGGGACCGAAGGCATCGTATAATAACGTCCATTCTGATTATAGCTTGTATAGGTCCCCCATTGCTTCAGTTTCAACCGAGCTGTCGGAACGGAACAACTTAGAAATGATACCAGGGTGTCCAGGGTGAAAATTTTCTTTTCTTCCAGTGAGTTCAGAATCCTGGCGAGCTCTCCTTCTGTAATTTTGCCCATGTTGCCTCCAGATATTAAGTATATGTTTTGTGGGTCATTATAACATATACTTAATAACACTGGAAGCGGAAAATACCCCCTTTTACTTGAAAATCAAGGGCTTTTATTGCAA
>ADZZ01000242.1 GCA_000179315.1 delta proteobacterium NaphS2 | reverse complement strand
ACGGGAACCTTCACGAACCTTGCGGTTCGCTTGGAGACTGTAACCCAAATCGGCCAACAGTTCCGATACCTTTTGCCGACCGATTTTGTGCCCCATAACCTGCAAAGCTCTCGACAGCTGCCTCGTGCTTTTGCATGTCCAGCGCAGTGGCGATTCGGGATCGCCTCGGGTGGTTGGTTCAACCATCCCTTCCAAGTCACGAAGGATGATCGGGTTGACCTTGGTAATAGGTTTTCGACCACCCCCTCTGGCCCGTGTTCGATTGGTAGCAGGCTTTGCAGCATTTGACGGTTCAATTTCTTTGAGGCCCTGATAAATAGTTGTTCTTGAAAGGCCTGTAGCCTTGGAAACAGCTGATATACCACCACGACCAAGAGATTTTGCCTCTGCGGCAGCCCACAGGCGACGGCCTTTTTCATCAAGAATTGGAAGGAGCGTATTAAACTTTTCATTCACTATCGGTTCGATTTTATTTTCCATAAATTACCGATAGCATAATGACGCTATTTGTTCAAGTTATTTATGGACAGATTCTAAACTCGGAAATTTTGTTCATTTGCTTTCAAGATTACGTTCCAATACCGTACTGTACTCCATCCCCAAGATCGGTTCTTCCAAAAAGCCGGGAAGACCCAAAAAATATGGCAGCAGGTTGGGTTCGTGCGCTGAAATGGCGGCGGCATTCATGGCGTACGCTTCAACCTATCACGTCTTCCTGTACGGAAAATACCGTGAAGTCAACGCATACTCCCAAATCGTTATGCTCAAAACACTCAAGTGCCCTGTCCGGGTTGTCTGGGTCTTTCGAAAAACACAGTGGATCGCAATCTTCTCCACGGACTTGAAGCTGTCGGTTGAGCAAATTATCGAGTATTATGGGGCCAGGTGGAAAATCGAGTCGGGTTTCAAGGAGATCAAGCAAGACATTGGAAGCAGCAAAAGCCAAACCCGCAATGCACAGGCAGTGATCAATCACATCAATTTTTCCATAATGGCCGCAACAATCATTTGGATCTATGGTTCACGGCTCGAAAACATTCCCGAACGCAGGCACAAGGTCAAGGGTCGCAACAGTTTCGCCTTTTCCGACCTGAGACATATCATCGCTAAGTCCGCATTGAGCGATGATTTTCATGCCGTTTGCAACCAAGACAACAAACTGCCCCGA
>ADZZ01000243.1 GCA_000179315.1 delta proteobacterium NaphS2 | reverse complement strand
AATCGAGCAAGGAAACATGGTGCAGGCTGCATGAGGAAGCATCCGGTATTTTGGCGGATGCCCGGGATATGTAGCCTTGGATAACCTTAAGGAAGGCGTGATCAAGCCTGATATTTATGATCCCGAGCTTAATACGTTATATGCCGCGATGTTGTCTCATTACGACGTTGCGGCAGACCCGGCAAGGGTGAAGGATCCGAACCGAAAAGGGACGGTGGAAAACGGGGTTAAGTACACACAGAATACCGCCCTGAAGGGCCGGAAATTCGATTGTATTGACGYTCAGAATGATTGGCTCATGCATTGGGAAAAGCGCTGGGCGGCGCCTCGCATTCATGGCCGGGCCAAAAGACAGGTTGAAGAAATGTTCCAGGAGGAAAAACCCTGCCTTCTGCCTTTGCCCTTGTCGCCGTTTGTGTATTTTCGACAGGAAATCCGGACGGTTTACGATGACGGCACCATCCAGTTGGACAATTGTTACTACGCCGCCAATCCGGCGCCCCTTTACAGTCAGGTGGTGGTAAGGGTCTATGACAAAGAGATCGAAATCCTGGACCCTCAACGGATGGAAGTGATTCGCCGCCATCCAAAGGGTCGTATGCCGGGGTCCCTTTTGATGGAACCGCGGGACCGAATTTTTAATCCCTCCCGGCAAACGGACAGGTTGCTGGCACGGGCCGAAGCCATTGGACCCCATACATTCTCATTGTGTGAAACGTGGTTTACCGAAGAAGGCCGAAGCGGCCAGCGCCGGATGTATGGCCTGATCAATCTGGTCCGGCACTACCCGGCAAGGTATGTGGAAAAAGCCGCCGAACTGGCAAAGGCAAACGGATTGAAAAGCTCCAAGGCATTGCGGCGTATGGTGGAGCGCATGGCAGACGATGAAAAAAAGACGGAACAACTCACCCAGAACCATCCCCTGATTCGGCCGGGAGAAGACTATGCGGCTTTCTGGAATCAACATGCTGCTGGAGGATCATCCCGACCGATG
>ADZZ01000244.1 GCA_000179315.1 delta proteobacterium NaphS2 | reverse complement strand
AACGATCCCACCCTTTGGGCCAACGCGCTGGTCAAGACCCACAAGCTGTTCCGTTTCGACGGTGTTGTGGTGGGGCTCGATGTGACCCTCATGGCCGAGGCGTGCGGTTGTGAAATCGTGTGGGAGGAGGATCGTCCCGTGGCGTCTCCGCCGGTGAACGGCCTTTATGAAAAGCCTGAAGAGACCGGCCGCATGAAGCATGCCCTGGAGGTGGCATCCCGGGTTTTTGAGGTGACCCGGAATGAACAGGCCTCCATAGCGGCCCTCACGGGACCGCTCACCCTTGCGGATATGTGCTTCGGGCGAGGAAAGGGCGCGGCGCATCTGGGGGAGATCAAACAGTTGATGGTTCAGGTGGCGGAGGCTTTCTGTAAAACAAAGCCGGATGTGTTGATTTTCATGGAAGGGCGGTCCCTGGCTTCGGCGGAGATCAAACTGCCCCACAAAAAGATCTTCAACACCCTCAAAAACATCACCGGGTATTACGACGTGAAAACCGGACTTTACGTGCAAAACTACCATTCGGAACAGGTGGATCAGTTTGGAAACCTCAAAATGGATCTCTATGTGCTGGGTCCTTCCCAAGACGGGCGTCTGCCCGAGGTTTCCAAGGTTTGGGATTTGGGGGTGGGCGCACTGGGCGTGGGTCTCGGTCTTCCCCTTGATGATCTGGAGACGGCCGGTCGACTGGTTCAGGAAGGGCGCAGGCTCTATGAAACCACCGGAGGCCGGGGTATCTTTTTTACCAGTCTGGGTCCCGCTACCCGTGATGTGGATATGGAAACGCTTCACAAAATGGTTCAGGAATACTTTCATTGATCAGGTAATTGGAACAATCGCATTGAATAAGGA
>ADZZ01000245.1 GCA_000179315.1 delta proteobacterium NaphS2 | reverse complement strand
ACTCACAAAATCGTCTCTGCATGATATTTGTTGGCCAGGCCGAGTTGAGGCGACGGCTTTCACTGTCCGTCCATGAGCCTTTGGCTCAAAGGCTTGTGGTGCGTTATCACATATCCGGTCTTGCAAAAGAGGAGTTGCTCCCTTATCTGAAACACCGGCTTGAGTTGGCCGGAACCCAGATGGATCTTTTTGAACAGCCGGCTCTTGAAGCGCTTTTTCAGGCGACAAACGGTCTGCCACGCAAAATCAATCTGCTGGCACACCTCTCATTGAATGTGGCGGCACTGCAGAATGCCCAGCTTGTATCGGCTGAACATATTCTTACCGCAGTGGAGGAAACGGGATAGTGCTAAACCTGCATAATCAGATTCGGTGAAACAGAGGCGAGCTCTGCTGAGGAGCAACTCGCCAAGGGATAGCCGGATAGGCGACGACGAAATATCGTCATCGGGAGGGGAGCCTTCGGGCTCCCCTTTTTTATGTGATATTTCCGAGGAGCCTTCATGCCTAAAAAAACCTCGGGGTTTGGGGCAGAGCCCCAAGGGTTTTCTCGAAACAGCACCCCGATCAGAAGATAGGCAGTCCGTCACGCATCGCCTTGCAACGATAAATCAATCAGGCAAAAACAAAATATTCTTCGTGCTTTATTGTGGACAATATCCGGTGGGATAATGTGAACGGCAACAGCTTATCCTTCTCTGCTTCCGTACGAAGGAAAAAACTGACAGACTCCCCAAAGGCACACAAGTCCACAGACAAGCAGGGTGAGTACGGACCACTGCCATGAAAGAACCGACTTGACGTGATGCTTACGGAAGTATCGATAGAGCCCCTTGGCGGAAAGAACGGCTTGGCGGACGCCAAGTTTCTTGCCAGTCCAAGCCTCATAGTGTATTGCCTGGGCCTTTGGCTCAAACATTATCTTCCAACCCGTCTCCAACGCCCGACGGCACCAGTCCACGTCGCTGAAATACAATGCAAAAAGTTCATCGAGTTCTCCGATACTCCGCCAGCTCTGGCCACGGACTAACAGGGCCGACATCATAGGTTGTTCCACGTATTTTGGAGTCGTGTGATCCCAATTCATCATCTTCCAGCTGCGTCGGGGGAAGACTTTGTCCAGCCTAAGACCGGATAGCAAGAGATTAGAAAAAGTTGGAAGACGCCTACAAGAAGGTTGGATCCGACCATTCGGGTATCGCAGCTGCGGTGCAACGGCCCCTACGTCTCCGTGTATTTCGAGCGAGTGCAACATCTGGGAAACACAATCGGGCTGTAGAATCGCATCATTGTTAAGGAAAAAGAGGTGTTCACCCGTTGCCTGTCGCGCCGCCAAATTATTCGGATAGGTAAAGTAATGATTCCCTTCCAGACAAATCAATTTCACACTGGGAAACTGTCTACGAACTGAGGCAACGCTATTATCGGTTGATCCATTGTCAACTACAATGATCTCATAAGAGATATCTTGACATGTCTTTTCAATTGCCGAGAGGCATTGGTGCAATATCTTCGAGCCATTCCAGTTCACTATTAAAAATGAAATTCTTGGAGCAGTCTCAAATCTCTGTATTGTAGATGATGCATTCATATCATTGCGTTCTGTCTTTCTGGTTCTCTCTCACCTGTCCCGCCTGTACGCATTGCCTCCTTCAACCCAAAATAGAATGCTCCATGGGTGAGCAACTTAAAAATGGGAGTGACCAGCATGTATTTCCAATAATGGTTGCTTCCTAAATATTTCATAACCATGAACGTGTCAGCTACATAATTGCGAACTATATGGCGAAAGGCGGTCTTGCCGTCAAGGATATTGATACCAAAGCGCACCTTCAAATCCCAGATCGCCTGGGCATCGCTTTTTGATCGCCGCATCCAGTAATTCGACACAAGTGGATGAGAATGGTACACAGCTGCGTCAGCAACATAGGCCACTCTGTATTCCTGGCTGATCTGGGAGTACCAGAGAAAGTCTTCCCAGGCGGTGATCGTTTCGTCGAACGGAAACAGTTTCCATAGCCCGCGCAGGAACGCGCAGTTGGCATTGGAGAAGGGGGGCCGCTCACGCGCAAAATGGATGTCGTCATGAAATATCTTTGAGATTCCGCCCTCTTCAATCGGATTAAGACCTCTGAGCGGGACCTGTTTCCCAAATGTCGCATCAGCCTCACCCCTCAAGATAGGAGCAGTCAAGCGCTCAAGCCAGCTGTCTGCGAGCGGCCGACAATGAGCTGACAGATTAATCAAGATAGTACCTGTACTAGCAGCTGCGCCGTAATTAAGCGCCCTTCCGAAACTAAATATCTCGGTAGGGATGCGAAGCAGACGTGCTCCCGCCTCTTGAACAATTTCGGTCGTTCGGTCGCTCGACCCCGAATCAACGACGATAATCTCTTGCGCACACGGCGCCTTTTGCGCCTTGAGAGCCTCAAGCGTAGCTCCGATGAATCGCGCTTCGTCTCTAGTCCGTATTATGATAGAGACATCAGCCATAACCTGCGCCCTTCACACCTAATAATCTCCGGTAGCGCCGTTGGAGCAGCGCAAGCCCCCGCAACGCCCTATGGCAACAAAATCAGCAGATGGAGTCCAGACTCCGCGACATCAATGACGTTGCAACCGATGAAGCCAAAAAGCGACCAAAAATATCCTCAAGAATTTTATCTCGAATGCTTGATGGTCTCGTAAAAAGTAAAATGCTTCTAACATATTGAATTATTTAAATATGAAGCCTATTTCGACTTGATTTTCGCCTAGCATTTTGGCATAGGAATGGCTAGTTTTTAATCAATTGTAGGTGAAAAACATGATTCGTATCAAGAACCATAAACAACAGGAACTATTCGATACAATAAATGAAACCGTCATTGACAAATATCTTTTTGAGAAATCCCGAGACCTTTGAATTTCACGAAAATTGGAAAAAGTGATCCATCCAACCGGAAATTTGACAAAAATTGTCACTGAACTCCAACATGCTATCCAATTTGCTGCATTCTTTTATCTTCGCTATACTGATAAAAAGATGCGACTGGCAATACGAAAAGCCTACGAACAGACCTATTACTTCAAAGATCAATACAGGTGGCGTGCAGGCGTCGAAGCCACAATGTCGCAATAACACAGATTGGCCGGCGTCAAACATCTGAGGGTCAGAAATTTCAAGGCGGCTAGGTTCTGTGCCATCCTAAAAGCGATTGGTGTGAATCTCTTGAGGGCAACTGCCGTCCGAAGGGCGGCAAACATAAGGAAGGGGCACAATGGAGGCGCCCTACCCGTGTTTCTGGACGCTATTCTTGTTGTCAAAGAGCGATCTCTCAGCGTTTGGGACCAGATGGAAAAATTGTTTGTCCTGTTCGGCCGAAATTATGGGCAAATGCTCATTTTGATTACGTTCCGACTTTTTACGGGACCATCAATGCTTATTAATACACAGAGTAGACGTCGCTGATATCTCGACCTTGCCTAAGACGCTGTTTCATATGCTGCTCGACCGCGGACCGGAAGTCTTTCGGCCTCAGGCTATCGGATTTCCTGACAATAATCACGCTCTCGTACAGGTTGTTCTCCCAGAGGAAAAGATCAAGAAGTTCCCAACATAGATTAGAAGCTGTCCGAAAATAACTTGAACAATTTTGAAATTCACAGATTTGAAGATTAGCCGTCAATTCAAGAATATTGTTCTTGTTAATCACGGACAGTTCCTTAGCATCCTCGGAAAACCTGGCGAAGAGTTCGAGGAAAGAGACGCTGTTCCAGACATGGACATGAAACGAACGCCGGCGTTCATTCTCCAAAATCTCCTCGGTTATTGAATTACTGTCAATGGCTTCCTTGACCCATCCTTAGCCAAACACAGAGCGGCGCTCTATGGAGCATCCGCACCCTCCTCCGGTCTTCTGGGCAGACGAAGACGCGATTCCGATCCGTCGCCACCGAGGCCGTGGCGATGTCCCCACGCCGGCGGGTTTCTCAGCGGAGCAATGTGGCTAGTCGCCGCACCCAACGATTGGCCCTTAGTCGAGTAAAAAACTGTTCAACCGGCCAGATCTGACCGTGCACGTGCTCAAAGCTACTAACGACCCCAACCAAGAAACCTAGTCCAGTCCTGCCGGCCGCGAGGTCTTGACGGAGGAGTTCATTGCGGTACAAGTTCTCATAAGCGCGATGTTTGGCGTTTGCGGCGATTACCGTATTTCCATACTCGCCCGAGCGGATGGACACGCGATGATGGTAATTGGCGAGCAGTTCTGGGATGAGACCGATTTCATATTGGACGCAAACACGCAAATGAAAATCCCAGTCACCAAGAACGGGAAGGTCTTCTCGAAAACAACCCACCTCTTCCCAGACATCGCGGCGAAAAAGAAAGGAGATCGGCGGAAACGTATTCCCGGCGGCCAATCGATATAGGGATACCGACGTCATCCAGGTATTGAACGGCTCCGTCGTCACCGTACGTACCCCTTCCCCTTCTATTTCCTCAATGATGCGCAAGCTATAGGCGATCACGCCTCCATAGTCGCACCCCAGTCGTGGTTTCGTGGTGGCATCCATGAACTCAATGCAGCGCGAGAGAAAGTCCGGCGCCCACGTGTCATCGTCGTCATGAATCACAATAAACTCGCTCGAACAAGCACGAATGCCAATATTTGAGGCCGCTTCCATACCTACGGATGTGGGGTTGTCGATCAGTGTGATGCGGTCACGATACCCATCCACATGGGGGGCCACCACGCTACGTACCTCGTCTGGGTCACCGCCATCATTTACGATGACATGAGTCCAGTCCTGATACTTCTGCCCTAGGACACTCGGTATAGCGCGCTTGAGCAGAATTGCTCTATTCTTTGTTCGCGTAATTACGGCGACTCGTGCATTTTTCATTTGAATCAACCAGATAGAGCATGGCAGGAGATCGTTTTCCCACCTTGTGCGGCACCATTTCGCTGGAACCGGCCTGCCCCAGGGTCCAAGATAGACGAGCGGGACTAACACAATAATGTCTTCGCCCCTCAATCGCATCCGCAAAAGGGCACTTCGAGTAAATTACCCCAACCTTATAGCATAACTCGGGCACAAATGGAAAGGCCTTTCGAAATCAGAAAAGGGGTGTAAAGCATGGCTGTTGGAGAGTTATGCAGCCAACAACTTTTGATTCCTCTGGTTCCAGAAGTCTTCCCTCCAACTATGGCATACGATGTCACCAACGACGGCAACATAATTAATCCAGGGTAAACCTTCGACTGTGCCGGAGTACTCCCAAAGTTTCACATTTCCGGGATTATATGAAAACCCCCCTATAAAGAGAACCGCTCAAATTCACAGAAAGAGAGGCTTTCGAAGAACCATGAACAAAGCTTAAGTCATACGAAGTGGGAATGCAAATATCATCTGACGTGCGCCTGGCATGACGCAGTCGCCGTCCTTCTGGCACAGACCCTCTGATAGAGGCTCGGCATTGGAGAAAGGATCCGTTCTATCTGCCAAAAGCGCCTGTCGATTGTCTGTCAACGTTGATATTATATATTTTTCGTGCTATCTTTTTTCACTGATCGCATAAAAAATTGCGACCAGGCGACTAACAGGGAACACCTTGAAGCAAAAAGGTATTTCTGACACTGCACGCCCCGACACGGTAGGGGCCAAAGGTTCAAATCCCTTCGTGCCTACCAGCAAAAACAAGGGAGTGCGGAAGTCCGCCGTAATCCTTTTTTCATTTTGTGCGCGTTTGGAAACGGAGTTTTGGCCGATGAATTCAAAATATGAGCAAAAAATTGCTCAGGAGGTGGGTTTTGCAGTGAAGCAGGTGGACGCTGTTTTGACCCTCCTGTCCGAAGGGGCCACCATACCCTTCATTGCCCGCTACCGGAAGGAAGCGACGGATTCCCTGGATGAAGTGGAAATTGCATATATTCGCGATCGATCTACCCAGTTGGAAGAGCTGGACCGACGACGTGAAGTAATTCTCAAATCCTTGCGCGACCAGGAAAACTTAACGGATGATTTGGCCAAGAAGGTTTATGAGGCAGAAAGTCTCGCGGTTTTGGAAGATCTCTACCTGCCTTTTAAGCCCAAACGGCGGACCCGGGCAAGCATGGCCAAAGCAAAGGGGCTTGAACCCCTTGCCCAAGCGCTGTTTGACCAAAAGCCTCACGATCCTTCCATTCTTGCCGCTCCATTTGTTGATCCTGAAAAAGAAGTCCTTTGCGTTGAAGATGCCCTGTCAGGTGCAAGGGATATTATTGCAGAATGGGTTGCTGAAAACCAAAGGGCACGGGAAGCCATGCGAAAGCTCTTTTCGGATAAAGGGATCTTGATTTCCAAAGTCAATTCCGGAAAGGAAGAAGCGGGTACAAAACACAGCGACTATTTTGATTGGTCGGAACCCATAAAAGCTGCCCCTTCGCACCGCATATTAGCCATGCGCAGGGGTGAAAATGAAGACATCCTGACCCTCCGTATAACGCCGGACGAGAGCCAGGCCCTTAACCTTCTCGAAGCCATGTTTGTAAAGGGAGATTCTGCCGCATCGGATCAGGTGAAAAAAGCCGTTCACGACAGCTACAAGAGGCTTCTGTGTCATGCCATGGAAACAGAAATTCGAATGACCTCTAAAAAAGCGGCGGACGAAGAAGCCATTCGAATATTCGCCGGCAATCTTCGCCAGCTTCTCCTCTCACCGCCCCTCGGGCAGAAAAACATTCTGGCCATTGATCCGGGATTTCGCACCGGCTGTAAAGTGGTTTGTCTCGATTCCCAGGGCAAACTTTTGCATACCGACACCGTCTTTCCCCACACCTCGGAATTGAAACTCCGGCAGGCCGGAAAAACCTTGGAAACCCTCTGCAATCGCTTTGATGTGGATGCCATTGCCATCGGAAACGGTACCGCCGGAAGGGAAACGCAGGTTTTTGTTCAACGTCTGTCCGTGGATAGAAAAATTCAAGTCATTATGGTCAATGAAAGCGGTGCATCCGTATACTCCGCGTCCGAAGCGGGCCGGGAAGAATTCCCGGACCATGACCTGACCGTGAGGGGGGCCGTATCCATCGGCCGCAGACTCATGGATCCCCTTGCCGAGCTGGTCAAGATAGATCCCAAATCCATAGGCGTCGGACAATATCAGCATGACGTGGACCAGAAGGCATTGAAAAAAAGTCTTGACGGGGTCGTCGCAAGCTGCGTCAACCGGGTCGGTGTGGAAGTCAACACAGCGAGTCGACAATTGCTCACCTATGTATCTGGGTTAGGGCCCCAATTGGCAAAAAACATTGTTCGCCACCGCGAGGAAAACGGTCCCTTCGCTTCTCGAACGGCACTACTGGACGTTCATCGCTTGGGCGCGAAAGCCTTCGAACAGGCAGCCGGTTTTCTGCGCATTAATGGTGCCAAAAACCCACTGGATGCCAGCGCCGTCCACCCTGAAAGCTATCCGGTGGTGGAAACCATGGCAAGGGATCTTAAGTGCTCTGTCAGAGACCTCGTGGAAAATGAAACCATTCGAAAAAAAATCCACAAGGAAAAATATGTGACCGAAACGGTGGGCCTGCCCACCTTAAACGATATCCTGACCGAGCTGGCAAAACCCGGGCGCGACCCGAGAGAGCAATTTGAAAATATCGCTTTTAAAGAAGGGATTGAAAAGATAGAAGACCTGGAACCCGGAATGACCCTCCCCGGTGTCGTCACGAACATTGTCGCTTTCGGTGCTTTTGTGGATATCGGCGTTCACCAGGATGGTCTTGTGCACGTAAGTCAAATGGCCGATCATTTCGTAAAGGATCCCAATGAGGTAATTAAAGTATATCAGAAGGTCAGTGTCAGGGTATTAGGTGTGGATCTCGAGAGAAAGCGGATCTCCCTTTCGTTGAAATCCGAAAATAGCGGTGCCGGCAAAGGCCTTCAATCAAACAATCGCAAAAAGAATGCGGAAAAGAAAAATCCTTTTAATAACCCGTTTGGTAACGTTCTCAAGAAAATCTCCTGAAAATTTCATTGGCGCTTAAACGTCCCACAAGCCTGATTTTTTATTTGCGAGGAAGAAGTCATGCCAATTAACACCGATTATCTCGTCATCGGCAGTGGAATTGCCGGGCTCCGGTTTGCCCTTGATGCCGCCAAGACGGGTACCGTGGCCATCGTGACCAAAAAGGAAAAAAGTGAAGGTTCAACCAATTACGCCCAGGGCGGTATTGCCTCGGTGCTGGATCCAGACGACAGTTTTGAACTTCACATTCAGGATACCCTTACCTCGGGAGACGGGATTTGCCATGAAGATATCGTCCGGCTCGTGGTGCAGGAAGGGCCTCAGCGAATTAGAGAACTGGTATCCCTGGGAGTGGCATTTTCCCACGAGGACGGCCGAAAGGAGATATTCGATCTTGGCCGGGAAGGAGGTCACTCCAGACGCCGGATCGTTCACACCAAAGATCTGACCGGCCGGGAAGTTGAAAGGCGCCTGCTTGCCCAAGTTGAAGAAAATGCCAATATTCATGTCTATGAAAACCACATGGCCATCGATCTCATCACCAAATCCACACTGGTCAAACGCGGTATCGTTTCAAAAAAGGCCGACCAGAGTTGTTGGGGCGCCTACGTGCTGGATGCGAAATCGGGGGACATTCTGACGGTCCTTGCGAGAATTACAGTCCTTTGTTCCGGCGGTGCCGGCAAAGTTTACCGCTACACGAGCAATCCGGACATTGCCACCGGCGACGGGGTTGCCATGGGATACCGGGCGGGGGTGAAAGTTGCCAACATGGAATTTGTGCAGTTTCACCCCACCTCCCTGTACCATCCGCTGGCCCGCAATTTTCTGATCTCCGAAGCCGTCAGGGGTGAAGGCGGAATCCTTCTGGATAAGAAGGGACATCGATTTATGGAATCGTACCATCCCCTCAAAGATCTGGCCTTCAGGGATATTGTGGCAAGATCCATCGATATGGAGCTAAAAAAAAGCGGTGACTCCTGCGTCTATCTCGACATCAGCCATCGAGGAAAGGATTTTATCGTGAATCGCTTTCCACACATCTACGAGACCTGCCTTTCTTTCCACATCGACATCAGTCGAGAGCCGATACCTGTTGTCCCTGCCGCCCATTATATGTGCGGCGGCCTTTTGACCGACGCCCATGGTCATACCAATCTTAAAAATCTTTTTGCCATAGGCGAAGTGGCCTGCACGGGGCTGCACGGCGCCAACCGCCTGGCAAGCAATTCGCTTCTTGAGGCGCTTGTTTTTGCAAGACGAGCCGCTATTCAGACGGCCAAAGAGTTGGCCGCCGGTAAACATAAGGCTTTTCCCCAGGCCCCGGAATGGGACCCCGGCAGCGCAACGGACAGTGAGGAAATGGTCGTTGTATCACATAACTGGGATGAAATACGTCGCTTCATGTGGAACTACGTAGGCATTGTCAGGACCAACAAGCGGCTGGCCCGCGCCAAGAGACGTGTGGAAAACATTCAAGAGGAAATCAAGGAATATTACTGGGACTTCCTGATCAGCCAGGATCTTCTTGAACTTCGAAACCTCGCCCTTGTGGCAGAACTCATCATAACTTGCGCTTCTCTCAGAAAGGAAAGCCGGGGCCTTCATTTCAACCTGGATTATCCCTCAAAGGACAATGAATTCTGGCAGCAGGATACTGTTATTTGGAAATAATGAAGATAATATAGAGGAAAAGAGCGTTTGGAGTGTTAAATGTCACATGGGCTCCTTCCGGAGCCCATGTGGATGCGTTAACCCTCGCCCGGGAAAAACCTTAATCGTGAAACTTCCGTTCACGCATAAATCCGAAAACCTGCAACGCCGTCTTGATGGCGACAAAGGTAATTCCCCCTCCGATGATCCCAAGGGCGACGTACAGTAATCCGAAAAAAATAACATATTCGATGTTCCACTGCCATTCAAAGGATAATGGTGTCATGTTTGTACTCCTCGGCTAACGATTTATTCAGACGGTACCGGGTTCAATTCGATCTCTTTCGGAAACATGGGCAAATACCGGTAGGCCAAAGAAAATACCAGAAATCCATAGCCGACCACTGCCAGCCCGATACCCCATTCCTGCCACGTCGGCAGATACCCCCAGAACCGGTCAAAGGGCATGACCGGAACCGCCAGTGTCACGATAATAAAGAGGAAACGGTTTAACACGATTCCCGTACAGTTCAACAGACTGGCAAATATGAGGGCACCCTGACTCTTTCTGCCCCCGGGCGTCAACAGAATTATGGCTGGAAGCAGCCCGCAGAATATCATTTCGGCGACGATCAACCATACACCGTAAGGACCATCCCTGAAAAAATCCATAAATGTCAGACCGGATCTGGGAACAATACCATAAATCCAGCCGAGATAATCGAATGTCTTCAGAATCAGGTAGACGGCAAGCAGCCTGCCGGACAATTTGGCCAGGAACTCGATTGCGTCGTCCGGAACCAATTTCTTTCGCGAAAGAAACTCAGTCAACTTGGTGCATAAAATTGTGAAACAGGGACCGCAGGCAATAGCGGAAAGAACAAAAAGGAAAAAAGTCCACGGCCAAATATAGAAGCCTTCCCGTGCCGCGAAGGGCCTCGCATACATGACACCGAACATGCCGCCCAGGGAACCCTGATGGAAAAACGACAAAAAGGTACCGGTTGCCGCAAAAACCGCCATAATTTCATGCAGATTATGCCCCAGAAATCGCAACTCCTTGACTTTTTCAATCTGTCGGTTTTCAAGAATGAGCGGAATAAACTCTATGGCCAGAACAACCAGATAGCAAGTAATACAAAATGACACTTCCACGAGCATAGAGTGAATGTTGGCGTGCCACATGATGAACCAGCCTCGAACAGGCTGGCCGATATCGATGCCCAGCATGACCATGGCGCCGGAATAGCAGATAAACCCGATAACGACCGCCGTATTGATAATGCTTTTGAGCTCTTTGCGACCGACAATGTATGTCAGAAATCCCGTAAAAAATGCACCCGCTCCCAGGGCAATTACCGCAAGATCAAAAACAATCCACAAAGCAAAAGCAAATACATTGCTCATATTGGTCTGGTTCAACCCTTTCCAAAGACAAAGAAAGGCCGAAAGCCCACCCCATGCCAGCAACGCCAGCCAAGGCAGGGTCCACAGAAAAAAGACCCCCGGGGTACATCTTTTAACGCCATGCGGTATTAATGGGGAATCCATTTATTCATCCTCCTGACATTTCTAAGCATGTCAACTTGTTGATCCCTTTCATATTCCTAAAATTCGTCACGACCCGGTTTGGTGGACCATTCATCTTCAGCCCATGTCCTGTTGACGACCGGCTCATACTCACCGGGCAGGAAATTGTCGGCCAGCTTGCGCACCCAGTCCCTGCTGGAGAGATAATAGACCTTGGGCTCCGTTCCGAGGCGATCAAGCAGCCTGAAAGCGTAAGGATGCTTGATCAACTGCGATACTTTGTGGTCCGGTTTGTTAAGATCCCCGAAGGTAATGGCTTGCGCCGGACAGGCTTCCGTACAGGCCGTAATATATTCTCCCTCTTCCAGTTCCCGTCGGTCCTCTGCATAAGCCTGATTCTTGGCCCGCATCAGCCGATGGTGGCAGAAGGTGCATTTTTCCACAACACCTCTCATTCTGGGCGACACCTCCGGTGTCAGATACCGATCCATGCCTTTATCCTGGGGAAAAGAATCCCACCAGTTAAAATAACGCGCACCATAGGGACACGCTGCCTGGCAATATCGGCAGCCGATACACCGGGTATAGATCTGGCTTACGATGCCGGTATTGAAATCGAGTTTCGTTGCGGTCGCCACACAAACGGAGACACACGGCGGGTGATGGTCGCAGTGCATGCAGGGGCGGGGAAAATAACTCACCTCCGTATGGGGGAATTTTTTCCCATTGGATATTTTATAAAGCCTCATCCAGGTAATAACACGTTCTTTGTCGCTCTGGTCAGCCCTCACGGAAACATTGTTTTCCGCTGCACAGGCGACCATACACGTCCCACACCCGGTACACTTGTCCAGATCGATAACCATTCCATACTTCTGGCCGGATCCATTCGTGCTTTCATGACCGGTTTCAGGCTTTCCGTGGTCATTTGATTTTTTCATGAGCTACCTCACCTAAGCCTTGGTTAACGTCACTGGTGTGTTCCACCAGAGCGGATATCCGCTGACCGGATCGTTTAAGGCCTTGACGATATTGTTCGGGTTAACGCCTTTATCTTTCTGGTATTCATCATAGGCTGTATGCCCAAATCCAAGGGGCATATAGACCATCTCGGGCATTGCACCCTCGAAAAGATCTATCCGCACCCGTAATTCTCCCACAGGTGATTTGACGATTGCCCGATCCCCCTGTTGCAGCTTGTACTTGGCCGCTGTTTCGGGATTCACGGCGGCAAAGGACTCCTCTTTCAAAAGCTGGGATGCAAAAATGGTCTTGTAGAGGAAGGGGGGAGTGGCTATCCATCCGCTGGAGAGGTTGATCATCTCGTAGGGAACCATGAAAAGAGGATATTTAGAGCGATCCACTCCCAGTTTCGGTGCCGCATAGTGCCCCATAAACGCTTCAGCGCCGGCAACACGAATCCCCATTTGGTCGAGCGCTGCTTTTTGGGAAGTCTGGGCTGCGGTTTCGTTAATCGTCTGCCGCAGTTTCTGACTGACGAACTCAAACTTTCCACTGGACGTCGCAAAAAGGCCGTCCATGCCGGCAAGTTTCACTGGTTGAAACCACATACCGCCGGATTTCATCTCACCCCACATATCATCAAAAGATTTGTAGGAGGGTTTTTGACCATTTCCAAAGGGTTTGAATTTCCACGGTGGTTTTGAAGCATCATAGTGAACGAGCCCACCACCGGCATCAAAAAGGCCTTTTGCCCGGGCCTGAAGCGCCTCTTCAAAATTTTCCCACGGAAATGCACTGCCGGTGGCTTCGCCCACGGCCTTGGAAAGGGAAATAATCACATCACCGGCATGTTGCGTGTCGTTGACAGGTTCAACCACCGGTTTGGTAAGGCCATAAAGCGGATATTGCAGCCCCACAGGCCAGACGATATCCTCGATTTTTTCCAGATAAGTGTGATCCGGTAGAATCAGATCCGCCATGTTGGCCGTCTCATCACGGTAGGGAGAAAAACTCACAATGAATGGAATTTTTTCAAGCGCGTTCATGAAACCGGGGCCGTCAGGAACCGTAAAAAACGGATTTGCGGAAAATACGAGAAGCGTATCCACCGGAGATCTTGCACCTTGGTTAATGGCATCGGCAAAATGATTGATCAGACTGTCGGTAAAAGGATATGCTTTCGTTCCCGCACCGTCGATACGCGGCGTTTCAAGACCTTTGGCCGCCACTTCATCAGGATCAAATTCGGGCAATGGCGCGAGGGGAAGGGGGTCCGGGACCAATACACCACCGGGCCGGTTTATTCTTCCCTTGACGGCATTGAGACTTTGAACCGCCATGAACTCATAAAGGCTGCCGTTCAGGTTGTTCTTTCCCTTTCCATAGACGGCAACAGGTGCCTTTGCCTTGCTGAATGCATTCGCCAAAGCGACAATGGTTCCGGCATCCACGCCGGTAATTCGTTCCACCTGCACGGGAGAATATTTATTGGAGACGATGGTTTTAAAACCTGGCTGGCTCTGCCCCTCTGAAGACGTCAGGTCGTCAAAACCATAGGTAAAGCCATTTATAAACCGTTCATCCACACGCCCTTTTTTAATAAGAACGTGGGCAATTCCCAAAGCCAGGGCACCATCGGTTCCCGGCCTGGGCGCCACCCAGAAATCAGCTTTGGATGCGGTATTGGATGCCCGGGACTCAACCTGGACAACCCTGGTCTTACGGTTTTTCGGATTGGCGTCATGCCACATGCCCCAGGCGTTCATCACCCGCCCCGGAGCGCCCCAGCCTTCCAGAAGCCCGCATCCGAAACTCAAAATAAAATCGGAATTTTCCAGATCGTAGGCCATGGGGACCGATTTTCCCATCATCAACAAATTCCCCATATGATAGGTATCGGTGATGGCATTGGGTTTGACATAATTGGGGCTGCCCACTGACCGCATGAATCTCTCGACGAGTAAACCGGTGGTGGTCCCTGCATAATTTCCGTCAATGGCCGCCAACGCTTCAGGGGTCCCGTCTTTCCGCAGTTTTGCGATGCGACCCGCCAGAATGTCATAGGCTTCACCCCAGGTGATGTTGACAAACTGCCCCTGTCCTCTGGCGCCTGCCCGTTTCATGGGGCCCGGAAAGCGCATATCGTCATCGTAGAGCAGTTGAAGCCCTCCCATTCCCACGGGGCAAATGCCACCGGGATTGACGGGGTAATCGGTGCGACCTTCAATCTTTACGGCGCGTTCCGCCACTTTCCTTACTGAAATACCGCACCCACCGGGACAAAGGTTGCAGACGGTGTTTTCCTCCGTCACCGCACCTTCGGCGGGGACCGGTACCCAGGGCCAGTTTTGGGTCCATATGGCGGCATCGTCCGTAAACTTCCATGGCAGCGGCGTTACCTGAATCCCCACGACCCCGCCGACGACAGCTGCAATGAAATTTCTTCTGGTTATTTTCATGGTCATCTTCCCCTTACTTGTGACACACGAAACAGGCGTTGTTCTGTTCCTGTCCCTTTTCTGTATGGCATCGGGCGCAGTCGTCCATTTTCATGCGATCGGCGTAGGTTTTGTTCAGATAAATTCCGGAAATATTCTTTCCCCAGATGGACTGGCTATAACCGGTTAAACGGTTCTCAACATACAAGGGCAATTTTTTGTTGCTCGCAAAATCGCCGTGGCATGTGGTACACGCGATCTCACCCATTTTTACGTGGGCAATGTGAGAAAAGTAGACGCAATCCGGTTGCTTGGAATACACGAACCAGGGAATTTGCTTTTCAGGTTCGACATAATTCACCAGAAAAGCTTTTTCCTCGGGTGCTTCTCCCAGAGGAGATTCCGGGTCATCATGGCATCCCGTGCACATATCCAATTTGGGAATGCCCGAAAAGCTGCCGTCATCCCTAAACCAGTGACAGCTTTCACACTTTTCCTGAGGGGTATCCCCGTCAATGCCGTCCACGATTTCCGAGTCAAGGTGCAACGCGTGGTTGAAGTTCATGGGCTGCGGTTGCTTGGAATAAAGCAATGCGGGGAAAATGGCCCAACCCACAATCAAGGCGGCGATCAGGCCTATGACAAAGAAGCTGATGTCCTGAGCGACAATATTGAGATTGATCCATTTTGGGACCAAGTCGCCAGTGCGTGGTGGGGTTCCGTTTCCAGCGGAATTCGATTGGTTTTTCATGGTTGTAAGCCTCTTGCATCCGGTTAATGGGTTCAATAAAATGAGGGGCCGACAGTTCCGGCTATTTACCCGATTGCCCTTCATTTTGTCAAGTGAAAAACTGCACACACTTCCCAAAGAGACAGCCTATTGGCTGCGCGCCCTCTCAACAATATCCCACAAACAGGGTTCTAAAACCTTCTAATCTTTTTCCTTCGTCTCTTTGCGGCTTTGGCCTGTTTCTTTTTCTTTTGCACGCTTGGTTTATCATAAAACCGCCGCTCTTTGATTTCTGAAAAAAAACCTTCTTTGGTCAACTTTCTTTTTAAGTCCTTGATTGCCTTTTCAATTTGATTGTCACGAACAATTACTTTCATAGAGACATAACCTCGTCCTTTAAAATTCTTGAATTAAAAAAAAAGCACCTCACAACCAAACAGAGATGCTTTCTGCCGCTGAAACAGCGGACCAATTCAATTTTTCATCATTTTTACGTGGGTACGATCACATCGATATTGAATCCACCTGTTGAATATGCGATGAAAGGTCAAAAGCTCTCTTATCTATGGGGGGCACGTAGCATCTGCCGGGACCGCAGGGCCTTACAATAAATAAATCGA
>ADZZ01000246.1 GCA_000179315.1 delta proteobacterium NaphS2 | reverse complement strand
GTACTGGTGAATAATCCCGCCCTGAGGCGTTCCTTTGTCACTGGCAATCTCTTTGCCTTCCTCCATTATACCTGCTTTGAGAAACCGCTTGACGTAGCGCAACACTCGTTTATCTGCTATTCGGTGGCCGAGAAATTTAATCATCCAATCGTGATCAACATTATCAAAGAACCCTTTGATATCTGCGTCCACAATATAGTGAACCCGGCATCCCTCAACCTCTTTGCTGAGTGCCCTCAACGCGTCATGACACCCGCGACCGGGCCGAAATCCATACGAATCGTCAATGAAATCCTGCTCGTAGATCGCCGAAAGCACCCGTGTCAATCCCGCCTGTACCAGCTTATCTTCAAGGGCTGGTATGCCCAGCGGTCGTTTCTTGCTACTCCCCGGTTTAGGAATGTACACCCTGCGCACCGGCAATGGAATATACGCCATCCGATGCAATTTTCCGACCAGAGCGTTTAGGTTCTCGCCAAGTTTTTCCCCATATTCCTTCTTGGTAACCTTATCAATGCCAGATGCTGCGTCTTTGCGCAGCTCCTGGAAACATTCCCGCAGCATCTCCTCGTTCATCAGATGAAACAGACTGGTGAATCGGCATTCATCTTCTTTGCGGGCCTTCTCCGCTATGCGTTGTAATTTCGTTTCCACCATTTCTCTATTTCTGAGCATAGATGATGTGTCCTCGCAACACTGTTACTCATGTGACGTCCTTTCCTCCAGCGGAGTTACCCGCCTTCTCAGGTACTACGACGCCATCCGACTTCCCCTGCCCCGTTTGCCATTCTCCCTTTATTATCGGTTGGCCGGCATACTCGCTTTTAAGCAAGAACGCAGAGAACCTCCCGGGTTGCCGCATATTCGCAATGTCCGACATGCCATGGTCTCAGACCCCGGAGAGGCGCCATTGACTTGCCATTCGCCAATGGTCATTTTGACTTCCGTCAAAGTTAAACGTCGTCCCTCTCAACTAATCCTTTCGAGGCTCAATCCCTTCACCTTATGGCTTACGGCTATCGTCTCGCTGTCCTACGCTTAATCTCGGGGATACTCCCGTCGATCCAAGACTCACTACCCAGTG
>ADZZ01000247.1 GCA_000179315.1 delta proteobacterium NaphS2 | reverse complement strand
TCTTCGCTCATTGCGGGGCCGGTTCCCGGGTCATCGAAATTGCGTACCACGTGCAGAATGCCATCGCAGGTTCGAATCTGATTCCAGAATTCCCCATCGGATTTCCCGTCGGAAGCTCCCGGAATCCGAGACGGAAGCAGATATTCGATTTTCGCATAAATGGTTTTTCCGGGCTGGTACATGTTTTCGAGAAAATCGATTCTTTCGTCCAGGACCGTGATGGTGGCGATCCTTGTATCTTTTTGAGGACTTCCGACGGCATTGTCTCCTCTTGCCCCGGTCAATGCGGCAAAAAGTGTCTTTTTGCCGGCCAGGGGAAGCCCCGCAATTCCCAATTTCATGGTTCTTAAAATCCTCCTTTTGCGCGTTTTAGGAAAAGGGGTCAAGTCTCCGAATGACTTTTGACTAATTTTTGACTCAATTCATTTACTCTATTACGAAACTTTCGATCCTTCAATAGTTTCTTCTTAACATTTTCAACAACACTGCTTGCAGAACTATATTTCCTAAGATTGTAATCCTTACAAATATCCATAAGACCATCACTTCTTATCATCCGGGTAAGATAAATCGCTACACCCCTTGGCTCATTAAATGTTCCCCTCTTGGATTTTACCAATTCTCCTTTTGTAATACCGTAGGTTCTGCAAACAAGTTCTTGTATTCCTTCTTTATCCGGGGCCAGCAATTTTGAATCCGGCACCTCAATATGCACCTTTCTTTCAAAAAATCGGTTTTTCACCCAATATACAAAGTCTTCTTTTCCTAAAATAGATGGGAGTTTCTTTCTTTGAAAAATCTGATTGATTTCTTCTCCCTCATCCTTCCCCATGAACTTTCTATATTCTCTCCGGCTCTCTTTCAGGTCTTTTGTAAACAATGAAAGCGGAAATTCTTTATATAGCCAATCCCATATCTTTGCATCGGATAGATACCCCCTGTGGCTACTCCATTCATAGTTATTAACATCATCGCATAACCCGGCTCGCAGGGGATTCTTATGAATGTAGCGCAGCAATTGCAAAAGGTAACTATCAACCTCCACAAGGATACTCTTATACCGCCCCCTGAATAATTGACCATCATATTGATGAACCCGGTTGAAACGCTGAGCATATATTCCATTTATTTGACGCATGCCTCTTGACAGGTTTCCATCAGGCGTATGGAGGAGAAGATGGTAATGGTTGGGCATCAGACAATATGCGGCTATTTTTATATTAAAGAGATCTGCCGATCCCTGGACTACTTCAAGGAATAGCATATAGTCATTCTTTTCAGTAAAAATTTCTTCTCCCCGCCTCCCACGATTCATAACATGATACCAGGCTCCAGGGTATTCTATTCTTAATGGCCTTGACATAATCTGTCTTCTTAATATATCTAAAATCAAAAGTCAATAGGAGACTTGACCCCTTTACCTTTACATTTCGCAATTTTACGTCTTCCCACACATCCCATGTTTTTTCAAATTCTGACAGTTCGTCCTCGGTTGGATCAATATTCAGACTTTTCCAGTGTAATTTCAACACCACCGAAACGTGACAATTTCAACACCACTTTCAGAGTTGATATTGGTTTTTGACTTCGATTTGAACGCCGATTCCACCCCACCAGGATACCCGGTTTAATCCGGCATTTTTTCTTTGCTCCATTCTTTTTGCCAGTTGTTTTTTGACACCATAACGATCACCATCCAAAAACGTCAAGAGCAAAT
>ADZZ01000248.1 GCA_000179315.1 delta proteobacterium NaphS2 | reverse complement strand
TAGGACAGGTTTCTCTGTGCTAACAGATCGTTGATTTCAGCGCGCAGGGCCTCCTCTTGCCCAAGAATGTGTTGCGCCTCTTTGAGGGTGCCGAAGCAGCATTTACACAGGGCCATGATGTTAACGCCGTCCTGTTCGGCCAGGGCCAGGTTTCCGGCTGCTGAAAGAAGATAGGCTTTCCGGTCGATGTTCCGCAACGGGTAGCCGCAGCAGGTGAATTCGCGATAATCGATCAGGCCCACACCCAGGCGGGACAATACCGCGCGGGAAGCGGTTTCATATTGTTCAAGTCGGGCGGGAATGTTGCAGCCCAGGAAAAAAGCGTATTTCATCGGTTCGCCTCAATATAAGGTCTCGAAGTTATGCTTTGATCCCCTGCCGGGGACCTTTAATGGCAATATTTTTCAATTGATAAAGGATATCGGTCACATCCACCAACTGCGGGCAGTGCTCCTGGCACTGGTAACAGGTGACGCAATCCCAGATCATCCGGGCGCCGCAGGCCAGATCCGTGAGTCCCAGACCGAGGCCGCACATGATCTGATGGGGCAGAAGACCCAGCGTTTCTTCAGGTTTATCCGAGAGCGCGACCACGGGGCAAACGGAGGTGCAGTTCTGGCAGGTGTAACACCCCCTGAAGGTCTCGGCGTCAAAGGGCAGCGTCGCATGGGAACCCTTATTGCCGTTGAAGCTCAACGAAACGGTCTTTGCGGCAATGGGCCAACCCTTGGCCGCCGCATTCCTGGCCAGCGCCAAAGGCTTCTCATAAACTTCAGGTGCCAGTTCCGGTCTGTTCAACCCCCTTACAAAAGAAAAACCGGAGAGCATCAACGGTTTTCCCGTTGAAGCACTTTGAAGGAGCCCTTCCCTCACGTTGAGCCAGAGATCTCTCAGGTTGATGCCCGATGGGCATACTACGGTGCACCGGTCGCAGTTGGTACAAATATACATCCCTTCCAAAAGGGCTTGTTGTTCCGGGTCGGAGAGGTTTTTTCCCGCAGCCAGTTTTCGAAGGGTTTGCAGCTTTTCCGACGGCAGAATGCAGTCGTTATGAAGCGCATCGAAGGCGGGGTACGATGAACATCTGAGGCTGCACGTGCCGCAATGGGTACAGGCATCCAGTTCCATCATCTGCCGGGTCAGAATATTGGCGGGATGAGAACGCGCTTTGTCCATGACGGCATTGGCCATCAGGCTGAACGGTGTTGTGAAGATATGGAACATTTTGCTGAAGGGCAAATAGGCCAGACCCATAAAACAGGCCAGAATATGGATCACCCATAGAAAATCGGTGGCTTGGGCATCGTCCAGGAATCGGGCCATGGGCCGCATGCCCTGTGAGAGGTTGAAACCGATAAAGGCCCATTTCGGTGCCGCATGACAACCTTGGCAGCTCATTTCATGCAGTTCGCGACCCTGTGCGATCAGTTCCTCATCGGATGTGTCCACCTGGTTGGGCGAAACCACGCCGAATTCCTTTACCCAGAAAGTCTCAAGCGCTTTCAACTCTTCCGGGTCGTCCGTATCCGCGTACTCTTCCACCATGCGCTGATATTCGTTGTGGCTGACGATCTTGGCGCCCTCCAGCAGAAAACCGGTGATCATGATGACGGCCACAATTATGATGGCATAGCGGTCCATGGCGTTTGTTCGCAGCCGAGCGATTTTTTTGGAGCGCCGACGGATGATGGCAATGATCACGCCCGCAAAAACCATCGCTCCGAACAGGTTCCTCAGAAAGAGATAGGGATGGGCCGTGGATGCATAGTCTTCGAAAAGATTGCTGCTGAACCAACTTTCAAAGGCATGCATAAAAAGGAGCGCCATAAACCCCACAAAGATCAGCATATGCATGACCCAGCGCAATGCATCTTCCTTGAGGATGCGCCGCTGAAGGATGACATCCAGTATCAGGACCTTTATCAGGACCGCAATACGGGCGCTGAAAATAACGGCCAGGATGCCCTTTATGGCATGTGAAATCCTTTGACCCGTAGAATAGGGTTGGTCCGATCCGGAGATCTGTCGCGAAACCCAGGTGTAAAACTTGTAGACAGATCCGACAATAAAGATTAACAAAGACGCGTACAGAAGAAGATCAAAAAGCATGAACCTATTCCTCACTCACTTCGCAGGTATAATAAGCGATCGGTCTATATAAGGTAACGGGGTTTTGTCAAGATAAATTTTTCACAAGGACCCTCAAGACTCATAACTATTCGACTTAATAAGAATTGAAAGCTCCACCTTGAAAAGCAAAAACCGATGTTTTAACTTGGCGACTATACACCCAAACACAGGCTTTTGCCAAGAGCAAACAAGGGTATTGAAAAAAAGATTTTCAGTTGGTAAAAAGGCCGACACCAGCTAAAAAGAACCGGTGAGGATCTGATTTAAAGGAGTTTTAACTTGGGCTGCAAAATAAAATTACACAATGCCTACAAAGGTTACACTTTTGACCAGGATAAAATTTTTTCACCGGAAGAAACCGTCGCCCATTTCAAAAAGAAACTCAAAGAGGCAAACCTTGACATTTTGGAAGAAACCGTTCGAATCGATAACGGCAGGCTGAACATTCCCGTATATTTCAGTGTGTGCGGGCGTGATGCCCTTGAAACCATCGGGACGAAGAAGCAGATGGGGAAAGGGGGGACGCCCCGTCAGTCGGAAGCCAGCGCCGTTATGGAATTGGCGGAACGTTTCAGCTTTTTCAGCTTTTGGAAAAATCCGAACAACTTCCGCCTGGAAACATACAACAATCTTAAAGACCGGGCCATTCCCTTTGAAACCATCGCAAAATCCGTGCACGATGACTCCGGTGAATTGGACAAGGCTCGCGAAATATTCGGTGATCTCCCCCTTAAATGGACCCTCGGCTGTAATATGACCGAAGACAGGGAAGTGCTGATTCCCTTTGATTGGTTTTTTGCCATCAACGAATTCAACGGACCCTCCGCCGGGAACTGTGTTGAAGAGGCCATGAGCCAGGGCATTTGTGAAATCGTGGAGCGGCACGTGTCCTCCATTATCAGCCGGGAACAGATGAATGTGCCGGCCATCGACCTGGATACGGTGACGGATGCGCTGACACGGGAAATGATCGGAAAATACAAAAAGGCGGGCATCAGGCTTTTTGCATCGGATTTTTCCTTGAATACGGGCATTCCTTCGGTGGGTGTCCTTGCTTACGATCCCACCACCTTCCCCCACAAAAGCGAAATTGTCTGGACCGCCGGCACCACGCCGGATCCACAGAAATCCCTGAGCCGGGCCTTGACGGAAGTGGCCCAGCTGGCCGGTGATTTCAACTCCGGTTCCAATTATGTGGCCAGCGGTCTCCCCAAATTTCAGGACCTGAACGATGCCGCTTTCATCATGAACCCGGAACGTACGGTTTCCATTTCAAGCCTGCCGAATCTGGTAAACGACAACATCAAAGTGGAGGTGCAGAATTGTATCGCCGCGCTCAATAGCAATAATATGGAGGTGTTGGCTGTTGATGTGATGCACGCCGGTCTTCAAATTCCCGCTTTTTATACCATTATCCCCGGCGCCCATTTCAGGGAGAGGGCCGTGGGAACCAGTGTGGGCATGTTTTGCGCCAAGTTGATTGCGGCCTCCGACAACGTCCCGTGGGCCATCAGCCAGTTGACCCGCATGGATAAGCTGCTGCCCCATAAATATTACATTAAATTTTTCCTGGGACTGGCCCATATTTCGCTCGGGGATCCCCAAACGGCGATGCTGTTTCTCGAAGAAGCCTTGAAACTGGATCCCAAAGCAGAGGATGTCCCCAGCATCTACTGTTATATGGGCATTTGCCTGCGGGATATGGAACAATACCGAAAAGCCATAACCGTCCTTGAAAAGGGCGCCCGGGTTGACCGCGAACGAACGGATATTCACAACCTCATGGGATTTTGCTATTTCAAACTGAAAGAGCATGAAAAAGCCATTGAGGCATTTCATAAAGTGCTGGAACTGGACCCGGCATCGGCCATTGATTACGCCAATATTGCGTCCAATTACAGGGACATGGGCAATAAGGAGATGGCCATCCGGTTCTACAAGTTTGCATTGGAGCTGGATGAATCCATTGATTTTGCAAGGGACAGCCTGATGAAGCTGGAAAAGCAATAGGGCCGGGGCAAATGCCTTGGCATGCAACCGCAGACCGCAAAGTCTAGCCAAAGATATTTGAAATTTGACAAACGAATATCGAATATCGAACAAGGAATGTCGAATTAATAAAGTGTTTACTTCAGAATTCATTATTCGTTGTTCGATATTCTGCGGTTCAGACAACGTATTTAAAAACAAACCGTTAAAGTCTGAGAGATGAACTTTCAGAATGATTGGGTAAGAATCTATGATTGAGGTCAACCATCTCACCAAATTCTTTGGAGACAAATTGGCGGTGGACGACATTTCCTTTACGGTGGATCGGGGCGAAGTCCTGGGATTTCTGGGTCCCAATGCCGCTGGAAAGTCAACCACTATGAGAATGATCACCGGATTTCTCCCGCCCACCTCCGGGACGGCGGTTATCGGAGGAAGCGATGTCATCGATGATTCCCTCAAAGCGAGGCAGAAAATCGGGTATCTCCCTGAGAATGCGCCGACCTACCCTGAGATGACGGTATTGGGTTTTCTGGAATTTATCGCCGGGATAAGGGGATTTTCAGGGGGCGAGAAAAAAAAGCGCGTCGAAGAGACCATTGCGCGCTGCTTCCTGGGGGAAGTCCGGTTCCAGCCCATCAGCACCTTGAGCAAGGGATTCAACCAGCGGGTCTGTTTTGCCCAGAGCATTCTTCATGACCCCGAGTACCTGATCATGGACGAACCCACCGACGGCCTGGATCCCAACCAGAAGCACGAAGTGCGTGTGATGATCCGCGAAATGGCCAAAGAAAAGACCATTATTCTGTCCACCCACATTCTGGAGGAGGTGGAGGCGCTGTGTACCAGGGCCGTCATTATTTCAAAGGGGAAAATCGTGGCGGACGACACCCCTAGGGGACTCAAAACGAAATCATCCCTTCATGGGGCCGTCAGTTTTACGCTCACCGAAATCGATGGAAAGGATCCCCTTGTTCACTTGAAAGGGATTCCCGAAGTGGAAAGGATCGATGCGGTTGAAGGTGACGCATCCCGGATGCGCTTCCGGGCCTTTCCAAAAGACCTGGCCCGTTCCCCCGCCAACGAGATCATGGCGCGCCTGGTTCAAAACGGCTTCAATATTGATACCTTTCATGTGGAAAACGGCCGTCTGGATGAGGTTTTCCGAATGGTTACCCGTACCGCGGAGGGGGAAAAATGAACAACTTTCTGCGAAACACGGGGGGCATTTTAAAACGGGAGTTCGCCGGATATTTCGGAAGCCCGGTGGCATATGTGTTTATCGTTATTTTCCTTGTCTTGAGTGGATTTTTCACCTTTTCCCTCAGTAATTTTTACGAAATGGGGCAGGCGGATCTTCGCGCATTTTTTGAATGGCATCCCTGGATTTTTCTTTTCCTGATTCCCGCGGTGGCCATGCGGCTGTGGGCCGAGGAGCGGCGGACGGGCACCATCGAACTGATCCTGACGCTGCCGGTCACGCTGCCTCAGGTCATACTGGGTAAATTCCTGGCGGCATGGCTGTTCATCGGCGTTGCGCTGCTGCTGACATTTCCCATGGTGCTGACCGTCAATTATCTGGGAAATCCGGATCTGGGCGCCGTTTTTTGCGCATACTGCGGCAGTTTTCTCATGGCGGGCGCCTACTTGAGTGTGGGGAATGTGACCAGCGCCCTGACGCGGAACCAGGTTATCAGCTTTATCCTCTCCGTGGTCATTTGCCTGTTCTTGGTGCTGGCCGGCTGGCCTCCCGTAACCAATGTCCTTTCCGGCTGGGCCCCCATCTGGGTTGTGGATGTGGTAGCCGGTTTCAGCTTCATGCCCCATTTCGCTTCCATGGAGAGAGGGGTCATCGATTTGCGCGATTTGTGCTACTACTTTTCGGTGATATTTTTCATGCTCTTTGCCAACGGCGTGGTGCTTCAAAACCGTCGGGCATCCTGAAAATCTTAGGAGGATTTCCATGGCAAACAGACAAGGTACCCATTTCAAAAGGGCCCTGCTTTCCGTGACGGGGTTGATCCTTTTGTTTCTGATTCTGGTTCTGGTCAACATTATGGCATCCTATGCCAATGTGCGCTGGGATGCCACCAAAGACAAGAGTTACTCCCTTTCCAAAGGTACACAGGATATTTTGGGTGCCATGACCCAGCCGGTCACCGTCAAATTTTTCTATTCCCGGAGCAACCCGGATATCCCCGCCAATATCAAACTCTATGCGCGGCGTGTGGAAGATTTTCTCAAGGAATATGCCAACGAAAGCAACGGCATGATCAAGCTGGAGATGATCGATCCCCGGCCGGATTCCGATGAAGAAGAATGGGCGCAGAAATATGGCCTGGAACCGGTTCAGACCATGGGCGGAGAGCCCATTACCTGCGGGCTCGTGCTTACGGCCGCGGACCGGGAGAAGACCATTGAATGGCTGGATCCGTCAAAGGAACAGCTTCTGGAGTATGATATAACGAGCATCATTTACGGATTGCAGAATCCTGAGAGAAAGACCGTGGGGATTATCACGGCCCTGCCGGTTTTCGGTTCGGGGCAAAGAGGCGCCATGCCCGGCCGGCCCCCCGGCCCTCCCTGGATATTCGTGGAGGAAATGAAAAAGATCTACGACGTCAAAGAGATCGCGCCGACGGTTCCTGTGATCGATCCGACACTGGATCTGCTTATGGTGGTTTTTCCCAAAGACATGAGCCTGCAACTGGAGTATGCCATTGATCAATATGTGCTCTCCGGCGGCAATGCCGTCATTTTCATGGACCCCCTGTGCGTTTCCTACCATTCCGGCGGACAACAGGATTTTATGCGTTCTTCCGGAACCTCGCTTGATCGGGTATTCAAAGCATGGGGCATAAGAATGGATGCTTCAAAGTGCGTCGCCGACTATGGCCAGCCCACGCAGGTGAGAACCTCCCGGCAGAGCACGGAAGAAAACCCCCTCATGATCAGCGCCAGGGGCGAAGCATTTAACCGTGAAAACATAATTACCGCCGGGCTCGAAAGCATGCTTTTTCCCGTGGCCGGCGCTATCGAAAAAACGGAAGGTCGGGATAAAAAAAGTGCTGTTCAAGATTATTCCTTTGAGAGCCTGGTGGATTCCAGTGACGATGCCGCCGTGGTGAATGTTTTCAAAGCGTTTTTGGGCGTTGATGAGATTAAAAAAGACTTTGTTTCGGCAAAAAAGCCATTCAGCCTTATTGTCCGTGTTCGGGGAACATTCAATACGGCTTTTCCCGATGGACCTCCCGAACCGGAAAACCCGGACACTCCGCCCGTGGATGAAACGAGAAATCCGCAGCTGAAGGTGGCAAAAAAACCGGCCACGCTGGTGATTGTGTCCGATGCGGATATGCTGGCGGACGATTTTTATGTGCAGCGTCATAATTTTTTTGGAATGAACGTTTCCGAGATGTTTAACGATAACCTAAATTTTCTCTCCAATTCCTCCGAGCTCCTGACCGGGAGCGACGCGTTGATCGGACTTCGGTCCAGAGGAAAAATGGAAAGGCCTTTTACGGCAGTGCTTGCCCTTAGAAAGCGTGCCAAAGCACAATGGATGGACAAGGAAAAGGAGCTGGTAAAACAGATCGAAGAGACCAACCAAAAACTGGAGCAGCTTGAACGGGAGAAAGATGCTTCTCAGAAGATGATCATCAGTCCGGAACAGGAGGCCGAGGTTGCCAAGTTCAGGGAGCAGAAGCGAAATATCAACCACCAGCTGAAGCAGGTTCGAAAAAACCTTCGTGCGGATATCGAAACCCTTGGCGCCACGCTCAAAGGTATCAATATTTTTCTCATGCCGCTGTTGGTCAGTATCGTGGGTATTATCTTTGCGGTTTACAGACAAAGAAAGCTGAGGAGAAAATGAACAAAAAGACCGTATTCATATTACTGGTGGTTCTGGCAATTCTGGCGGCTGTGGGGAGAAGTATCCTGATTCGAAATTCGACGCCGGCGGGTGGCGACATCATGGGTTCCCCCCTGTTTACGGATTTTCCGGCCAATGACATTGCATCCGTTGTCATAGAGAGGCCCGATGACTCGGTTGCGCTGGTAAAAGATGAAAGCGGCTGGATTGTGGAAAGCCGTTTCGGGTATCCGGCGGATTTTTCCAAACTTACCGATCTCATTCGTAAACTGAAAGAAACCAAGGTGGGCCGGAAATTTCCCGCCACCGAATCCATAAAGAAGCGTCTTTCTCTGGCGCCCCCCGATTATGAAAAAACCGACGAATCGGAAAAAGCCACTCGCGTTTTGATGAAAGACAAAAAGGGAACCGTGCTGGTGGACATTCTTTTGGGGGTCACTCGAAAGCCGGAGGAGAAGGGTATTGCCGATTCACAGTTCGTGATGCCGGGCAGTGGGCCGGATATCTACCTGGTGGATCAGGTCTTTACGCCTTTTGCGGTCGGCGCTTCCGCGTGGCTCAAGAAAAGCCCCGTCAAAGTGGCCGAAGCGGATATCCGGAAAATTACCTGTACCGGACCCGATGGTACGGTGCGCTACATCTTTGAAAGGCCGGAGAAAGGAAAAGCCTTTGAACTGACCTCTCCCCCTGCAAAGCGGGCCGTGGAAGCGTCGTCTTTGAACCGGCTTGTAGGAGCGCTCACCGGACTTGAAATTCAGGACGTGGCAGATCCCGCCACTCCCCCCGAATCCCTGTCGCAAGGCATTTCTCCCCGTCTGGATTACACCCTTTTTAACGGTATAACCTACCATGTTTATCCCGGGCTTACCTGTTCTCCGGGTCTTCCGTGCCATCTGAGGCTTCAAGTGGATTTTACGCCCCCTGCCGACCGAACCACATCTAAAGAGGGCGGAGAGGCATCAAAGAAAGACAAGGAGCGTGCAGCGGAAAAAATCGACGGTGCGCCGGCGGCGGAGGCCGCTTCATTAAACGCCCGCCTGAGCCCATGGTTTTTTGTTGTTCCCCAATGGCAGCATGAGGCATTTTTCACCACCCTTGGCCATATGCTGGAAGAAGAAAAGAAAAGTTAGAATAAATGGAGCGATGTTATGGATGAAATTTCACCCCCCCGACCAAAAGATTTTATCCGCCAGATTGTTGCCGACGATCTGGCTTCAAACAAACACCAGGGCCGTGTCGTAACCCGTTTTCCGCCTGAGCCGAACGGTTACCTTCATATCGGCCATGCCAAATCCATATGCCTCAATTTCGGTGTCGCCAATGAAAACGGGGGGGTGTGCCATTTGAGGTTTGATGATACCAATCCCACCAAGGAAGAGGTGGAATATGTGGAATCGATCAAGAGTGACGTGAGATGGTTGGGCTTTGACTGGGGGGACCACCTTTTTTATGCCTCGGATTATTTCGATCAGCTTTACGCCTATGCGGTGATGTTGATTAAGTCGGGAAAGGCCTATGTCTGCAGTCTGCCGCCGGAAAAAATCCGGGAATATCGGGGTACGCTCAAGGAGCCCGGTAAAGACAGTCCTTATCGGGAAAGGTCCGTGGATGAAAATCTGGATCTATTTGAACGGATGAAGGCAGGGGAATTTGAAAACGGCGCCCATGTGTTGAGAGCCAAGATTGACATGGCCTCCCCCAATATTACCATGCGGGATCCGGTGATTTATCGTATCCTGAAAAAGTCCCATCATCGTACCGGAGACAAATGGTGCATTTATCCCATGTACGATTTTACCCATTGCCTGTCCGATTCCATTGAAGGGGTCACCCATTCTCTTTGCACGCTGGAGTTCCAGGACAACCGTGCCCTTTATGATTGGGTCCTGGAGAACCTGCCGGTAAAATGTCAGCCGAGACAGTACGAGTTTGCACGTCTCAACCTCACCAATACGATCATGAGCAAGCGCCTGCTGCTTAAACTGGTGCAGGACGGGCTAGTGGACGGGTGGGATGATCCCCGCATGCCCACGCTCTCGGGGCTCAGACGGCGCGGGTACACGCCAAAGGCCATTCGGAATTTCTGCGAACGGATCGGGTTGGCCAAGAAGAACAGCGAGGTGGATATCGCACTCCTGGAACACTGCATACGGGTGGATCTCAACGAACGCGCCCACCGTGTCATGGCGGTATTGCGCCCGTTAAAAGTGATCATTGACAATTATCCGGAGGACCGGACGGAAGACCTGGTATTTCAAAACCACCCCGAGGATACGGCCATGGGAACCCGTATGGTTCCCTTCTCCCGGGAGCTTTACATTGAGCAGGATGATTTCAGGATGGATCCGCCGAAGAAATTTTTCCGTCTGGCGCCGGGCCGGGAGGTGCGCCTGAGATATGCCTACTATATCACTTGTGTGAACGTGGAAAAAGATGAAAAAACCGGTGAAATTCTGGCAATCCATTGCACCTATGATCCGGAAACAAAAGGAGGAAGCTCTCCTGACGGGCGCAAAGTCAAAGGGACCATTCACTGGGTTTCCGCGGCCCACGCACTTGAGGCGAAGGTGCGCCTCTATGATCATCTCATGAACAAACCCGATAAGGATGCGAAGGAAGAGGTTGGTTTTGCCGACCTGTTGAACAAAAATTCGTTGGAAGTCCTGGACGTCTGCCGCGTCGAGCCGTCGCTTAAAGATGCTGATCCGGGTACAAAAGTGCAGTTTGAAAGATTAGGGTATTTCAACGTGGATCCCATTGATTCATCCCCCGGGAAACCTGTTTTCAACCGAATTGTATCCCTCAGGGACACCTGGGCCAAAATTGAGAAAGCCCAAAAATCAAAATAAACCGCGAATAGCACTTGCCGCAAAGCTGTAATCTTCCTCGTTCCCATGCTTTGGCGTGGGAACGCATACCCGACCCTCCCATGTTTTCTAGCGTAACCCTCACCATCAACTCGGCAATTTCGACCACGCATCACTGAACTGGATGGCAATTTTCGAAATGCAAATCAGGGTTTATTGATTAAAGTCCGGGCTTCTGTCTAAGAACCTGGAAGGGGATTTGACGGGATATGAAGTGCAAAGAAAGCTGAGATCTTCTATAAAGGTGCGGATGACACCATAAGAAGAAAAGCTTCTCTGCTTTTTTCACTCCCGATAATTGCAATCAAATCATCCGGTAACAAGACAAAATCTGCATCCGGATTCGGCTTTAATTGTTTTTCCCGGACAACGCCAACCACAGATACGCCTGTTCTTTTTCGTATTTCGCTCTCTCCTATGGACCTATGGGCAATCGGGCTTTTTTTTGCCAAGCGTATCCATTGTAAGTCAAATTGCTGTTCGGCGTTTCTTAGTTGGGAAAGCACTTGATAATCCTCTCCCTGGTCAATCGAACGTGCGTAGATTTCTTGGCGAAGCGTATCCGTGCATCGGTGAACCTCGGTGGGTGGGACTTGAAGACGCAGAAGAGACTGGCGCGTCATTTCAAGACCCGCCTCAAACTCCGGAAGTACAACGTCCGACACCCCTAAATCACGCAATAATTCGAAATAATCCTGACCGGATGTTCTCGCTATTATTTCAAGTCGCTTGTTAAGATGTTTTGAGTGTATGATAACCGTTCTTGCCTCGACAAGTCCGGGAAAGGTCAAAATCAGAAGTCTGGCATTTTTTATTTCCGCTGCTTCGAGCACAATTTCCTGACCGGCGTCGCCATAAACGACCGCCATACCGGCTGCCTTTGATTTCTCAAACCGCCGATGGTCAAGCTCGATGATAACAAATTGCATACTCAGCCTTTTTAAAACCTGCGCTATTTGAAAACCGATGCGTCCGCCGCCGGCAATAACCACATGGCCGCTAAATCCGCTGTCAGGAATGTTTGATGATTCGAGAGTTTCATGGCGGAACCAGCGCTTCTTCAATGCGTACAGCCTTGCCGTCTGACCTGAGACCAAAGGCGTGAGCACCATCGTAAAAATTGCAGCGGTCAATATCAAAGCGTAAAGATCGCTTCCGATTGAGTTTGTGGCGACCCCCACCCTTGCCAGGACGAATGAAAACTCACCGATTTGAAACAGCCCCAACCCGACGGCCAGTGGTATGACATTTCGGTATTTGAAAATGCGGGATATGAACGCGAAGATAAGTCCCTTGCCGATGCCTACTACCAGTACCAGCA
>ADZZ01000249.1 GCA_000179315.1 delta proteobacterium NaphS2 | reverse complement strand
CCTGGCGTTGACAGCCCGCTTGATATCGCCAAAAAGCATGGCGTCTTCCACTTTGCCTTCGAAAAACTCAACCGCCCGTTTTGTGTTGTCTCCATAGGAGTGGTTTCCGTTATTCAAGAGGTAGGCAAGGACTTTCAAGAAGTGGGATTTTCCCGAACCGAAGAAACCGGATATCCATACTCCCATCTTTCCGGTAACCGCGGGGTCCCGAGGGTGGTCGATGACGTTCAGATACGCGGAGAGAAATTTTCGAAGGTGTTTGTCCAGTTCTTTGGTAATGACAAACTCATCCAGTTCCTGCCACACGGACCGGTCGTCAAGTTGGTGAGCTTTGACCACACCGTTGATGGAGCGGAAAATATCTTTTTTAAACAGATTCTTGATTTGCATAACGACCTCTTTTTAAACCACGAATCACACTAATAACACGAATTAATAATGGATTAGGGTAAATTTTGTTGTAGAGTGGGTGACATGACCTTCGAAAAGGAATGAGCCTGGTTATCTTTCACTCTCATGATCATTCCAAAAATATATTTCTTCTGTATTCGTGCCATTCGTGTGTTTCGTGGTCTAAAGTCTGAAGGCTCTGTAATAGTTGTTGCTTTTGACTTTACCGAACAGCCTCAACGTTTGGCCATCGTATCGTCCCGGATAGAACATCACCAGGGGCGTCCGGCCCGTGACCGTTTGAAGGTTGTTCAAGAGGTTATGGGAACGGACCAGCGGCCAGACATTTCCAACCCCGGAAACCAGTACCAGATCCTGTTCTTCAGGACGAGCGACTTCCCCGAATATTTCTACCAGCTTCTCGGTTTTAAGAACGCCGGCAAGTGCTTTTTGAAGCGCCATGTCCCCTTTGGTTTTTTGCATTTGAATGGACTTTTCCAAAAGATTCCGATTTTCCAGATGGTCTATGACCAGGTCGAAAAGGTTGATGTGCTTGACCTTCAATCCGGGCCGCCTTTTTGGGATGTGGTCCATGAGAAAGCGAATGTGGTCGCGGATGCGGATTTCCGCTTCGGGCGGATAGTCAAAAATGTAAAACGCGATTTCATTTCCGAGGCCTTTACCGCCTAAGAATTCAGTGGAAGTGATTTTTGGGAGAATTTCATTTAAGCGTTGTGTCAATGAGTCGGTCATGGTGAAACCTGAATGCAACGGAGGGTATAATGTTCTTTGTGCGTCCCCAGATATTGAAGCACTTGTGTGGCAATCCGGACGGTCTGCAATTTTCTGTTCCGGGTGTTTTCCAAAAAGCCCGCCTGGGCCAGGATTTGGAAGACGGATGATCGAAGGCGTTTTCTGGTGGATTCATTCCAGATGGGCATATGGGGATCACGTCCCCGGCAATCATCGAGGTATTCATCCCAAAGCCTGATCGCCAAAGTCGTCTCGAAGATCCGGTACTGTTCCCGAACCACCAAATCGAGGAAGTCCCCCAGAAGAGGACTGTGCTTGACGGCGACAGCCAGGACGGCATGAGTTGCCACTTCCCCGGTTCCATCCCGGACCAGATTCCAGAGATCGGCTTCCATGGTTTGAAGGCGTTTACGGATGAGTCGGGCCAGACGCCTTGCGGTTTCGGGACTCCGGGCTTGGAGTACGTTTTTGACTAGCACTGCCTCGTTCCAAGCCTCTTTGTTAACATCCTGAAGAAGCAGGTCAGCGATGATCCGACTTTCCGTTATCTTAAGCGATCCTGCTGTGATATCGGCTCTGTATCTCATGCGGGTTCCAAACGCTCTATTTTCAAGTTGTTAGCAATAATTCAGATTCAAATTTATCACTGATATATCGTTTACTGGTAGCTATTTTATAAGTCAATGAAAATAGTTATCCTTTTGGCGCCTTATTTCTGGGCGTTGTCACAATCAAAAAAACGAAAGCATCCTTTCGCTTAACGTTTGTTACGATCACGCCGACACAGGATTCCGCAATACGCCGATCTTCTCGATTTCCACCTCGACAATGTCTCCGTCTTTCAGAAATATCTGTGGATCACGGGCAAAACCCACGCCGGAGGGCGTACCCGTCAGGATAACCGTACCGGGCAACAGGGTGGTATCCTGGCTCAAAAAGGCAATCAGGCGCGCAACAGAGTGAATCATGTGTGACGTGTTGCTGTCCTGCATCACTTCACCATTGAGACGGGTTTGTATGCGGAGATTTTGAGGGTCTTCCACTTCATCGGGGGTCAGCAGTACGGGCCCCAGCGGACAGAAGGTATCAAACCCTTTTCCCCGGCACCATTGATCCCCGCCGCCCAGCATTTGCCAGTTCCGCGCGGAAACATCATTGCTTGCGGTATACCCCAGCACATAACCGAGCGCCTCCTCTTGGCGCACATCCCGCGCCGGTTTGCCGATCACAACGGCCAGCTCTCCTTCATAATCCACCTCGGGTCCCTTCATCTGACATTTGGGGATGCGAATGGGGCTACAGGGGTCATTGAGTGAAGCCGTGTTCTTTAAAAAAAGAATCGGGTGGTCGAGGACACGTTTCTCACATTCCGCTATGTGATCCGCATAGTTCAAGCCGATACAGAAGATGTTTGTAGGAACCACGGGAGCCAGCAAACGAACCAAATCGGCTGTTTCACCGGTTCTCTCCAAACCGGTGAATGGATCGCCCGCCAGAAGCTCGACCCGGCCCCCTGCAGCACCATCCCGAACCACGTTGTTGTCAAGTCCGTAGTGAACCTTGCCCGCTTCATCTTCAAAGCGAATAATACGCATTATCATCCTCCATCATCAGAAATCTTTTTGGGGAAGTTGTCCCTGGCCGGCCATGTGACGATCCCGGGGTTCAGACGTTTTTGAACCAGGAAGTCGCTTCCCGCAGCCGCCGCACCACTTCCCTCCGGCCGATGGCCAAGAGAAAGTCGAAAAATCCAGGGCCCTTGGACTGGCCGGTGACCGCTGTTCGAACGGCATTCATGAGAACCCCCGGCTTAACACCCATCTTTTTCAAGACTTTTTCCAAAACGGGCTCGATGGCGGGCTTGGTAAAATCAGGGATCTTTGAAATTCGATCTGCCATTTCCGGCAGCCATTGGCGGAGCATATCATATTTGAGAATGTTCTTATCGAGAGCTTTCGAATCGACGGGGAATTGATCCGAAAAATAGGCACGTCCCAGTTCCACAAAATCCACCGTCGTATGGAAACGGGCACGGATGAGATCCACCGTATTCATAAACCATTGCGCTTTTTCCTTTTCATAGGCCGGGTCCCAAATGCCTGCTTTTTCCATCTGCTCGCGAACCGCGGGCAGAATGGTTTCTACGGGAAGGGTCCTCAGATAATGGGCGTTCATGTTGATGGCTTTGGGATCGGTGAAGAATCTGGGGTCGTCTTTCCGGATGTCGAACACGGAATTGGTCTTGCTGATCCCTTCCAGTGAAAAAGCCTGGATGAGTTCCGGTTTCGTAAAATACTCCCGGGAATCACCGGGTGACCATCCCAGAAGCACCAGGAAATTCACCAGGGCCCAGGGAAGGAATCCCCGTTCCCGGTAAAAATGGATGGCCACGGCTTCGCCGTGCCGCCGTTTGGAAATTTTGGCTTTCTGGGGGTCCAGGGTCAGGGACATATGTGCAAAGCGGGGAACGGAGACGTTCAGGGCCTCGTAGATCAACACCTGTTTGGGGGTGTTGGCCAGTCCGTCCTGGCCTCTGATGACATGGGTGATGCCGTCTTGCATATCATCCACGGCATTGGACAGAACGTACAGCGGCTGGCCGTTGGAACGGACAATGACGAAATCATCCAGATCCGCATACTGTTTTTCGATGGGGCCGTACACCACATCGTTAAAGCGAACGGCGCCCGCTCCTTCCGGCACCCGAAACCGAATGGTAAAAGGGATCCCTGCTCCTTCTTTTTCCGCAATCTCTTCCGCGGAGAGATAACGGCATGTCCGGTCGTACTGGTAGGTTTTCTTCCGCTTCCGGGCCTCTTCCCTTTTGGCATCCAGTTCTTCCTTTGTGCAGAAACATTTGTAGGCATGACCCGATGTCAGCAGCCGCTCCGCGGTTTCCAGGTGCGCATCAATAAAACGGGACTGGAAATTGGGTCCTTCGTCCCAGTCCAGCCCCAGCCACGAAAGCCCCTCCAGGATGCCGCCAATGGCCTTTTCCGTGGATCGCTCAAGATCTGTGTCTTCAATGCGAAGGATGAATTTCCCGCCGGTCTTGCGGGCGTACAACCAGTTAAAAATGGCGGTGCGGGCACCGCCGATATGAAGGTATCCGGTTGGGCTGGGCGCAAACCGGACGATAACGGGTTCGGTCATGCAGTTTTCCTCCTTTTGTAACAAAAGAATTACTTTAGCAGCTTTGCTTGCTCCAAGCAAATGCGAAAAAAAAGGCAGGCATCACAAGCTCTCACAACATAACTGTCACCCTTTGTTTCACAGGTAGCGCCAACTCTGCAAAAAGAAGCTTGACAGGAAAAACCAAATAAAAGGAGAAAGGCATGAATGTGTTGGCGGACATTGCCCGCGTCATGATGATCTTCTTTTTTTCCAGCCTTGACGTTGTGGCTTCCTTCCCTTATGAATTGGGCTGTGAAAAATGAAATGAAAATGTGTGTACCGGCCAATATTTCGAACTGTTCCGGGCATAGGAGGTAAAAGATCGTGAAAATGGAGTCCTATGATGTGATCGTAATTGGAGGGGGCCCTGGAGGCTATTCGGCCGCGGTACGGGCCAGTCAACTGGGTTGCAGAACAGCGCTGGTGGAAAAAGAGAATCTGGGCGGCACCTGTTTGAACTGGGGCTGCATACCGACCAAATCGTTGCTGCAAAACGCTGAAGTGGTGCATCTGTTATCCAAAGGCCGTACCTTTGGGTTTTCGATGGAGAACCTTTCCATTGACTATGCTGTTGCCCATAAGCGCAGCCGGAGCGTGGTTAAACGCCAGACTAGAAGAATCGCCGCGCTGATGAAAAATTATAATGTCAGCGTTTATAACGGCACCGCCGGGATTAAAAGCGTAAAGGAAGTTCATATTGAGCCTTCCGGAGACGCAATTAAGGGAAAAAACATTATCATTGCCACCGGCGCCAAAGGCCGGCAATTGCCCGGCATCGACGATGCCGGTGGGAAGGTTATCAATTATCGACAGGCGCTGAATCTGACCAAAGTGCCCTCTTCCGGCATCATTGTCGGCGCCGGGCCCATCGGGGTCGAGTTCGCCACGATTTGGAATCGGTACGGTTGTGACGTAACCGTCGTTGAACTCCTGGACCGTGTCCTGCCCCTGGAAGATTCGGAGATCAGCCTGGAGGCTGAAAAACAATTGAAGCGCAGCGGCATAAGGATAAAAACCAATGCACGGGTTGAACGCGTGGTGGCGAATTCCGGAGGCATTGACGTCACTCTCAGAATGGGTGAAGAGACCGAGACGCTGTCCGCCGAAACATTGCTGGCATCGATCGGAGTGACGCCCGACACTCAAGATTTGGGTCTTGAAGCCGCCGGCGTTGAAACCGAGAATGGCAGCATCATCGTCGACAGCCAGATGCGGACTTCCGTGCCCAATATTTTTGCCGTGGGTGACGTGACGGGAAAGCTCGCTTTGGCGCACGTGGCCACGGCTCAAGGCATGATAGCCGCCGAATCGGTTATTGGAAGAAAAAGCCGGGCGCTGGATTATCATCATATGCCGCGCTGCATCTATGCCTATCCGGAAGTGGCCTCCGTGGGGCTGACTGAAAAACAGGCACTTGAACAAGGGCATAAAATCGTCACAGTCAAGTGTCCTTTTGTTGCAAACGGCAAAGCGGTGGCAATGGATGAAAATCAGGGTTTTGCCAAAATCGTGGCTGAAGCCAAAACCAAGAAGTTACTGGGTGTACATTTGATTGGGGGACATGTGACCGAACTCATAGCCGGGCCTACGGGAATGATTACCCTGGAAAACAGCGCGGAGGATTTGGGTCGCACCGTCCACCCCCACCCGACCATGAGTGAAGCTATCATGGAAGCGGTCCATAAGCTTTGCGGGCATGCAATACATATTTAATGAGAATGAACCGCTTCAAGAACCGGCAATTCCCACTGATCAACTTTGATTCGATTCTGGAAAACTTCCTCCGGGTCATGGCGGTCACGTCTCAGAAGCGCGACAACGCGCAACTCACATATTCGGCTTAGTCGCCGCGACCATCTGTCGGCTCCCTCTTTGGACAGCCTGCCGACACAGCGACCATCCATATCGTGAATCTCAATGCCTTGCTCCGCCCGGTGAAACAAAACCCGTTGGCCCGTTTCCAGAGAGGCCAAACGGTTGTGGATGCCGTGACCCTTATGAAAACAGCCGGCAAAGTCCATATAAATTTCATTTAAGCCGATCAATTCATATTGTCTGTTCTGAAATTCATTTTCAATCAAGCCTTCCTTGTATGATTTCTTAACGACAAAGTCTCCTCTGATTTCTTTCAGAAACGGATTGGGTCGGCCGGGGATTTGCATGAGACAAAGCGTCTCTTTAGCCCTTGTCATGCCCACGTACATGACGCGCCGTTCCTCTTCCCATTCCGCCCTGCTTGCCGGTCCGCCCCAGTCGCCGTCCAGAATCATCACGTGGGGGAACTCCATCCCCTTGGATGAATGGATGGTGCTCAGAAAAATACCCTGCCCCAACACCTTTTCCCTGCGCTGTTCAGCCATGAATTCATGGAATTGATCGATGGCGTGGCTCACCGGCAGGGTGCTGTCCGATGTTTCATCCCGATGGTTTTCGAAAAACAGGTCGATCAGTTGCCACCAGATGTTTGGATGTCCATGAGGTCGGATCTCTTTCAGCGCTTCTTCCATCAATTCCGAAGCACGACGGTTGTCTTTCTCCTTTGCACCCAGCCATTCCAGGACCGTATAAATTTCCCTTACGCGGTGGAACGGAAATCCCTTCTCCAGTACGGTTCGGATGGGATAACCACTTTCCTCCAGCACCGATCGCACATTGGCCAAAGGCACCCGGGTCCTGCTGAGAACGGCAAAGTCCGCCAACGTTAAGTTGGGATCAAGCGCCATTAAACGATCGATTTCATCCTTTACATAATCAGCCTGATGGCTCGGATTCTCAACGGAAACCATCTGGACCCGCCCCCGGCTCACCGGATCGATCCGCTCCCACCTGCCCCCCGGCGCATTATACTGCCGTTCGTGGTTGACGGTGATGGGGTGGTCGGTCTTCATTCGGTCCCGGTTGGCACGAATCAGGGCATTGGCGGCGGATATAATATTTTTGCTGGAGCGATAATTTTCAACCAGATAAACCACCTCCCTGCTGTAGTCGGTCCGGAACCTGCGAATAAAACGGACGTTCGCGCCCCGAAAGGTATAAATGTTCTGATCATCGTCGCCCACCGCCATGATGTTCAGCCGGTTATCCGCCTCAGTAACGGATCTGCCGGCAATGGCGGACACCAGGTCATACTGATCCTCATCGATATCCTGGTACTCATCCACCAGGATGTGGCTGTAACCGGCAAGCAATCGATCACGGTGTTCGTCGGGTTCGGTCCCGGGAACATCCTTTTCGCCCTTGAGCAGTCTGACTGCGTCTTTGATGATGCGGTCAAAGGCAATATTGTCAGTGCTGTGTTCTCCGGCCATATCGCGAATGGAAATCCCCGCCAATCGCATGGCAACACCGTGATAGGTGGCCACCGTGACGGCATTGGCCGCTTTTCCCACCAGGGCACGAAGCCGTTTCTTGAGAACCATCGCAGAACTGTGGTTGAAACAGAGCACCAGAATGTGACGTGCCGGCACCCGCTCCACTTCCAGCAGATAGGCGCAGCGGTGTACGATGACCGTGGTTTTACCCGATCCGGGGCCTGCCAGGATGAGCATGCTGTCATCCACGGGCCGCCCCACGGCGCCGATCTGGACGGGATTTCGCAGGTTTTCAACAATCGTGCGGAACGACTCGGCCGTGATGGCTTTTTCCAGGAGTGCTTCGTCCCCTTCGAAATACTTGTTGATAAATTTCACGCGTCCCAATGCAAAATAATCCAACACCAGGGTCAACGCGCGGGCCACCTTTTCCAGCGCCAGGGTGGCATACCGCATCATCACGTGGACCTGAAGCCGCTTTTCGCGATAGTGAACATCCAGCGGTTTGTAGTCGCCCTTATTGAAATAACGTCCTTTTGCGGTCCTTGCCAGGCGCAGGGTCATGGCCTGTCTTAAAACGGCCAGTCCGCCCTGAAGTTCAATTACATGTTGTTCGTGCAGGAACATGAGCCCGCGCTCGATCGCGGGCAACACTTTTTTCACTTCAACACTGATGGTGAGATCCCCTTTAATGGCGGCGGACAGCTCATCGCTGGTAAAATCGATGCGAACGTCACCGGTGATTTCAGTGCCGGTTTTCACAGCCTGTTTGTCGACCAGTTCCACAAGCTTTTTCAGAATCGCACCGGCCACCTGCTGTCTCAGAGAAACGGTTTTGCCGATGCTCTCCCAGCTGCGTTTCAGCCTCACCCGGTAGCGGTTTCGATCCACATGGCCGATTTCAAAGCTCCCTGTGGACGCGGCAAAGCCTTTCCCGTCATGGGATATGCCTTTAATGAGCAGCCGCAGGATATCCGGGCTGGTTTGAAGTTCCTCGTTGGTAAGCCTTTGATTGAGGCGTCGAATATCCAACAGAACCCAGTCCCCGTTTTCGACGTCCGGGTCTTCGGTCCGCATCAGACTGATGAGCTTTTTTTCAAGACCGCAAATGGTCTGCAATGTCTTGCGCGCGTTGTTCTTCCCCTTTGGCCGGAAAGAGGCTGACAGCATGAGCCCTTGGTCGATCAACCCGGCATCGGCCATATCGTGCAACGACGAAATAACGATCTGAGCCGCGGTCTGCCCGGTTTGCCGCTCTATTGCCTGAAGCACGTCTTTTTCAGGAAAGAGCACTTCCGCAAGTTCGTCGGCACGGATGCCGCGCTCTTTGGGGCTGTTGATGATCTGCTGCAGAATACTGCGCCAGAGGCTTTCGGTTTGATGGGAGATATTGAGCCGGTCCATGAGGACACCGGCTTCATCAAGGGATTCGACCAGTAGTTTACCCTGGAAAACTTCCGTGAGATTGTGATTGCGCTTGAGGAAGCCGGCCCGTTCCAACCAGGCGACGGATGCCCTGATCCTGGTATCCCTGAACTCGGGTTTCAGGTCCTTCATATCGGCCCAGTCTTCATCACGGATCAGTTCATCGGTGGTGACGACGATTTCGCCTTTTTTGTCTTTCTTCTTCCGTCGGAGAGCCCTGAGGGTGCGGGATATTTCCTTTCGCCTCACTTCCGACATGGATCCCATCTGAAACTGCAGCGTTGCATCCTCCGGGTCGTACAAAAGGATGCAGCGCGAAGGCTTCAGATCCCGCCCAGCCCGGCCGGCCTCCTGGATATAGTTCTCCAATGATCCTGGCATGTTAAAGTGGAGCACCAACCGGATGTTTTCCTTGTCGATCCCCATGCCGAAGGCGTTTGTGGCACAGATGACGGGTATGAGCCCTTCCACGAAGGCCTCGATGATTTCCCGCTTGTCCTTCGGGTCGATTCCTGCGTGAAACGCCTCCGCAACAACGCCCTGATGAAGAAGGAAATCCCGTATTTCCTCGGTGGCGGCACGCGTCGCCGCATAGACGATAATACCTCCCGGGTCATCGTGGGCATCGAGGTGCTCCTGTATGATTTCATGGGTTCGTTCCAGTTTTTCCGCTTTCGAGAGGGGGATGACCTCGAAGGAAAGGTTCTGCCGCTCCACGCCGCCTTCGTACAGTTGCAGTTCCTGCCCCAGTTCCTCCCGGAAATGTGTCTTGATTTCCTCGATAACGCCGGTTTTCGCCGTAGCCGTAAAACAGCTCACCGGCGGCACCGGCTGCCCCTGTTCCTCTGAAAACTCACGGATAAACCGGGCCGCGTACAGATAGTCCGGCCGGAAGTCGTGCCCCCATTTGGAAAGGCAGTGGGCCTCATCAAAAATCCACGCCCCGATTTCCCGCTGCTTGAGAACATTGCGGACGCCGATGCTGCGCAACTGTTCGGGGGAAATGTACAAAATGGCCGTGTCCCCCAATCGGATCCGCTCGAAGACCGCCCCGCGCTCGGGCGGGGTCTGGAGTCCCGAAACCGATTCGGCAAACATGGTTCCCGTCTTTTTGACCAGGTTGTCCACCTGATCCTTCATCAACGCCTGAAGCGGCGAGATGACAACGGTCAGGGTTCCCCGCCGTCGGTAGCGGACCAGGGCGGGAAGCTGATAACAAAGGGATTTGCCGCCGCCCGTGGGCAGGATCCCCAGAGTAGGCTGGTCACCCAGGCACCCCACCACGATGGCCCGCTGCAAACTTTCCCCTTCTTCGGTTTGCGGCGTTTCGCGAAAGGACGTGTGACCGAAAAGCCTTTCAAGCTGGCGTTCCGGATCATGGTTTTCCGCACAGTACCCGCATTCATCGTCCCCGCAGGGGATCCCTCGCAAGCCCCGGATAACGGCCGGGATTTCCGGGAACCGATATCGAACCCAGGGAGGGAGCACTGAATTGCCGCCGACAACCTGAAACCAGGCAAGAACGAATGCGGCTGCCGGCCGCCGGGTGTTGTCGGCCAACAGATCGGAAATCGTCCGGTTTACGGCATGGATGCACACCTTGCCGGATGTCTGTTTAATGAAGCATTGAAGCGCCCCGGTGGGATCCTCCATGACCTCAGACGCGAGCAGGGAAAAAACCTCGGAAAGCCCGTTTCCCGAAAATCCGTTTAAGACACTCTCATGAAAACAGTACCGGTAAAAATCGATCACTTCCGGTGTTTCCGCGGACAAGCCTTTGAAACTCTCCCACTGGTCCTTAAAAACGGAACCTGCCAGTTTTGCATCTTCAAGGGGGTTGTTGATGGTGGCGCGGACCAGTTTATAGTCTTTAACGAGGCGGTGATAAGGGTTCTGCGGAAAAGCGATTGGGGAAAGGTAAAGGGTGTCGATGACCGGTTTTCTTAGAAGTTTCAGCCGCGGGTAGGCGGATTGAAGAAGCGGGAAGTCGTGCCCCAGCAGATTGTGGCCCAAAATGAATTCCGCATCGCCGGCGAACGCCTCAAGCTGCCTTAGAGTGACTTTCGAGCCCGCCCTTTCCTTCTTTTCAAAAATCTGATCATTTAGGATGGCCCCGATGTGCCGGATTCTCCCTGACCTGGTCGTTTCCAGGTCAAGCATCAGGGTACGGTTTAGCAATTCGGATAATGATGTCATCAATCAGGGAACGCCTTTATCTATCCCTCATTCCCATGCGTTGTTTGGAAACAAAGGGATCCCTTTAAGCTTCAATTGTATACAGGCGTTGCTTAACGCACCGAATGCACCTTAAAGTGAATACCTTCATGCTTTTGAAGATGAGCAATGATTTCGAAAATATTTCGAGCCTGTGGATTTCCCTTGGGACCAAACATGCGCATCAGGCTTTTCGGGGATTTTGCGGTGGCTGCACTGAGGGCATCAAAACCGATCGTAGCATTAATAAAATCGCGCAAAATGGCTTTGCCCGTATCCACATCGCCGATCAAAAGGCATTCAATCCCTTCCTTCAACAGTTCCTCTCGAAAAGCGGGATCGCGTTCAATCCTTTTCTTTATGGTGTCTTTAAAATCCCTGGTGAGTGCCATTTTCAACTCTCCTGACGTTTTCGCCTTTTGTATTCTTTCCAAAGCATCCTGGCAGTTTCTATGTCATTTTGCTGGCGTTTCTTTGTACCCCCACCAAGCAAAATCACAAGACGATCACCATCTCGACCAAAATAAATGCGATATCCGGGCCCGAAATCAATTCTGCATTCCAGAACACCCCCTCCAACGCTTTTGGTATCCGAGAAATTGCCCTGTTCCATTCGCACCAAGGCGGTCACAACCCTTGCAGCGGCAGCCGAATTCAATCGATTGAACCATTTGGCGTAAGGGCTTTGATCCCTGGTGTCGATATATTCCTTGATAATAATCATGCCCTATATAGGTAACATATCCGTTACCATTTTTCAACAATATTTTGACCTCAGCAATTCTCGTCTTGGAATCAATTAAGTATCTGAATATGGGGTGAAGTTGTAGGGGGACTCCCAGTCTTTCCTCTCATTCCCACGCTCTGCGTGGGAACATGCAACGGGCGCTCTGCACCCCTCACTACTTCGGCGCATTCCTTCACAACCAAAAGTCATCCCCCATACCGGGCTTCTCCCTGAAACACTTCTTTTACATGCCACGCCGTGAACCGAGGCAGGGGGTAAAAGTCCGGCCTCGGTTCCCGAAAGGCATCATTCAGGGCAGCATCCAGTTTTTTGACATCAATGCCCAGGGCGGCGAGATCCGCAGGCTCGCCGCTGCCGTCGGCCCAAGGCAGATCCGACGATCGGATGGGGCGCGTGGCCGTAACCGATTTATTCTCAGAATCGATACTTTAGAGTCTGTCCGTTAATAACTTGAACATTTAGGGCGAATATAATAGTTCCATTCGCCATGAAAATCGGCCTTAAACAAATTGACGTTCTCAAGTTCGGTGTCAGTTACTTTGATCCCCTTTGGATAACTGTTGGAGTCAATCTCAGCCTGAATCTTAAGGCCTTGTCGAGTGGTTGTGTTGGCTATCAGATTCACAATTACCTCGTGACTCGTCAACGGCTTGCCACGCCAATTCATGCTGATATGACTGAACATTCGATGTTCAATTTTATTCCATTTGCTTGTGCCAGGAGGGAGATGGCACACGGAGATTTCAAGACCTTGGTCATCTGCAAACCGTTGAAGTTCAATTTTCCAAAGCCGAATTCGATATCCGTTACTACCGCCTCCATCCGCCGTTATGAGAAGTTGTTTTGCTTCCGGATAAGTTTGCTGGCCCATTCTTTTCCACCAACGACGGATACTCTCGACAGCAAAGGATGATGTGTCATGATCAATGCCAACGCTGACCCAGCCAACATTTGCTGTCTGATCATATACACCATATGGGTTAACCTTGCCCAAATTTTTGTCAGCAAAATCGTGTACTCGGACAGAATCCGGTTGTCCTTTTGGTTGCCATTCCCGGCCTGCGTTTTTAAAATCTCCAACAAGCTCCTTTTTCTTGGTGTCAACAGAAATAACCGGTTGGTTATTCTCCTGAAATACTTTTACCTGGTTGTAAATATAGCGAAACTGGGCATCGCGGTCCGGATGACGGGAACCTTCACGAACCTTGCGGTTCGCTTGGAGACTGTAACCCAAATCGGCCAACAGTTCCGATACCTTTTGCCGACCGATTTTGTGCCCCATAACCTGCAAAGCTCTCGACAGCTGCCTCGTGCTTTTGCATGTCCAGCGCAGTGGCGATTCGGGATCGCCTCGGGTGGTTGGTTCAACCATCCCTTCCAAGTCACGAAGGATGATCGGGTTGACCTTGGTAATAGGTTTTCGACCACCCCCTCTGGCCCGTGTTCGATTGGTAGCAGGCTTTGCAGCATTTGACGGTTCAATTTCTTTGAGGCCCTGATAAATAGTTGTTCTTGAAAGGCCTGTAGCCTTGGAAACAGCTGATATACCACCACGACCAAGAGATTTTGCCTCTGCGGCAGCCCACAGGCGACGGCCTTTTTCATCAAGAATTGGAAGGAGCGTATTAAACTTTTCATTCACTATCGGTTCGATTTTATTTTCCATAAATTACCGATAGCATAATGACGCTATTTGTTCAAGTTATTTATGGACAGATTCTTAGTCAAAAAACGGCGCCAGCGGGTTCACCGGCACCACATCCTCGCGAAACACCACCTCGGGATCCCGGTGGGAAATAAATGTGCTTGAGCACAGATACTTGGACACGAACCCGCTGCCGATGGGCCCGGCTTTCTGCATGAACAGACCTGCCGCCACGACGAACACCGCCAACATTATCCCCGTGCCGACCATGCTCCATTTGACCCATCTTTTCATTGTGTTCTCCTGCCGTTTCCTTCTTTTCAAAAACCTTTCCCTTAAAAAAAAATTGCCCCGATGTGCCTGATCCTGCCCGGCACGGTCGTTTCCAGGTCAAGCATCAGGATATGGGTTAGGAATCGGGATAATGATGTCATCAATCAGAGAACGCCCTTAGCTTAACAACTTAAATGGGCTCAAACCGCCGTTTGTAAAATCAATTCGGCGGCGTCAGCCTATTTCTTTTAGGCTACCAATTTCATGAAATCCTGTCACAAAAAACAAGAAAATATTTGCGTCTTTCTGCGAAGTCCGTCCTCTGCCCCCTCATTTTTCCTTGTATTTCCAGTTCCGTAAATGTAGACTAAGTGGATAGACTAACCTAACACGAGTGATTATCATGGATATTGTTAATGTGCATGAAGCGAAGACGCATTTCTCCAAATTGTTGGACCGGGCGCATAACGGCGAGGAAATCATCATCGGCAAAGCGGGTAAACCATACGCTAAATTGATCCCTCTGTCCCCGGTGAAAGAACGTGTCCCGGGAATTGCGAAAGGCGCGGTGACCGATGCATTTTTTGAGCCTTTACCTGAAAGTGAACTGGAAGCCTGGGAATCATAACCATGCTGCTGGATACGCATATTTTCCTGTGGTGGCTTTTCGATGATCCTAAACTGGGAAGCAGCATAAGACGTCACCTGAAAAACAAGGACAATGAAATTTACGTCAGTGCTGCATCAGTTTGGGAAATATCCACAAAATTTCGTTTGGGAAGGCTTTCCGAGGCTTCTGAGGTGGCTAAGGATGTGCCTGAGTGGATTATTCGAGCCGGATTCCAATCGATGCCCGTGACGGCAAGGCATGCACAACTCGCGGGAGACTGGGAGCTTTCCCATCGTGACCCGTTTGACCGAATGCTCGCAGCTCAGGCCAAACTGGAAAAAATGCCATTGGCGACAGTGGATCGTCAGCTCAAGAACTTTCCCATCACCATCTTTCCCGACGAGAAATAGTGCGGAAGCGCAAAAGGACACAATTCCGGGAAACCGTATACTTAACTCCCATCCACCTCCTCTTGGATCCGGAATTTTCCTGGAAACTCAAATCGTGGCAAAAACCGCCCCCATTAATGTTCGCCCATGCAGTTTGCTTTGGCAAGATGTACTCGTATCCATTCATTTTGATCCTTTCCGAACGTTTCCAAATAACCTGTTTGTCCGGTTCATTTGGATTGTTGAATATTCATTGCCTTTTTTGGACGAGTTCAGCCAAGAACCTGGAAAAAGGCACTATATTCTTTCTTACGCTTGCTTCTTCCAAAGCGGCCATATAATCCTTGCGGGTTTCGAGTGGAATGACTGTCCATGGGTAGCCGCCACTGGCTAACATAACATTCATCAGAAATCTTCCCATGCGGCCGTTTCCATCAACATAGGGGTGGATATAAACAAAGAAAAAGTGGCCCAACACAGCATTTACCGCCGGCTCTGCTTCGTTTTCTAACAGAGAAAAGAATGCAGGCATAAGATCGCGCAGTGCTTCGCACCGGGGTGGTACGTGCCTTGATTTTCGGATATAGACAGGTTGGTTTCGGTAACCGGCAAGGTCGGATGCGCCCATAAGACCAACGCTTACACTCGGGGCAAATAGTTCTCTGTACCATATGGAATGATCATTACTGACCACCGTACCCGGAGAGTTTTTATTCAAAATTTTTATCAAGCTTTTTTTTACCGCCTGAAAAGCCTGCCAGTAACCACGAGCAGCCAGGGCATCTGCGTACGCTTTGTCTTTGCGGTTGGTTTCCGGGTCCCAGTTCCCTGAACGAACACGTTCAATCAGCAACTCGCTGACGTGATATCCTTCAATAGAAAGTGAATGATAGGCATCAGCCGGATATATTTCATCGACATATTTGAGATATTCATCGGTGTTTCGGCGTACCAAGGGCGCCTGCGGAAAATTTTCCAGGACAATACCGCGCATGTCTGCCCAGTACATCCGTATCCGGTTGACATGTGGAGAAAGCTCGCGCTCACTAGAAATAGTAACGGGTTTTTCTTCAAAAGGATCATTTTCCGTAATGTTGTATCCGGCAGTTCTCATTGCCTCTATGATATCGTCGGCAATAACATTTTTGCCGATATTCCGGAAAGCGCCTGCAAGCCTTCCGGCTACCGTGCTATGCCCGCCTTCAAGGAGCTTGTGCAAAATCCCGGAAGCATCAGAGATCATGGACAGCGCGGCGCGGGCCTCTACAGTATTATTTGAATAATAGGCAGGAGCACATGAAATCAAGGCAGCAGGCAAGGTCATGATCCGTATGTTTTCCTTGATTTCCATATCCTTCCTGTCCGGCAGGTTCAAGCGAACGTCCATTATGGATGTCCCATGAAGAAGGGATATCGGCTTGTTCCCCCCTGTTGGGGTTCGGACAGGAAGTTGATTCGGTACGCTCCAGTTTTCGCCGTGAATGCGCAATGATTGCTCAGGGGAAAGACACCATTGATTGCCGAACCTTGAGTTAAGATAATCCCCGCAAAAGCCCCAAAATGACGCATACCAGGCCGTGCTCTCTCCGGTCTGCTCTTCAGGGCGGGCTGAAATATACCATCCCTTCATCACTTCTTTGATGAAGCCGCTTTTAACAAGACGTTCCCGGTGCGTTCGAGTCATGTTTTTTGTTTGGATGGCAACAATACCCTCGTCCTGAATTTTTTTCAGAACAGCGAAAGATTCTGCAACCTTTTCCTGTAATGTCGGCATTGTTGGCCTGTATATTGCGCGTCGTTTTTTAGGTTATTAAGCTTTATCTGAAGTTTCACAGAAAATGCCCCCGGCTTGATCAGCCGACCATGCGCAGTAACGCCTCCAGGAAAGATTTTCGGGGCAGTTTGTTGTCTTGGTTGCAAACGGCATGAAAATCATCGCTCAATGCGGACTTAGCGATGATATGTCTCAGGTCGGAAAAGGCGAAACTGTTGCGACCCTTGACCTTGTGCCTGCGTTCGGGAATGTTTTCGAGCCGTGAACCATAGATCCAAATGATTGTTGCGGCCATTATGGAAAAATTGATGTGATTGATCACTGCCTGTGCATTGCGGGTTTGGCTTTTGCTGCTTCCAATGTCTTGCTTGATCTCCTTGAAACCCGACTCGATTTTCCACCTGGCCCCATAATACTCGATAATTTGCTCAACCGACAGCTTCAAGTCCGTGGAGAAGATTGCGATCCACTGTGTTTTTCGAAAGACCCAGACAACCCGGACAGGGCACTTGAGTGTTTTGAGCATAACGATTTGGGAGTATGCGTTGACTTCACGGTATTTTCCGTACAGGAAGACGTGATAGGTTGAAGCGTACGCCATGAATGCCGCCGCCATTTCAGCGCACGAACCCAACCTGCTGCCATATTTTTTGGGTCTTCCCGGCTTTTTGGAAGAACCGATCTTGGGGATGGAGTACAGTACGGTATTGGAACGTAATCTTGAAAGCAAATGAACAAAATTTCCGAGTTTAGTGCGGAGGGGTTTGAACAGGCCGTTATTTCCGAACCAGCTGTCACAAACGATTATTATGTCAACGCCGGCAAAGTGTTGAGCTACCTGAATTACCATCTCGACAGCTTGTTGGAGTTTGGTTTGGAAAGAAACGACCTTTCCGGCAACCCTCATATTGTCCGATTTGGCATTTATGGCCTTTTGGGGCAAATAAAATCGCTGTGAAAGGGGGAGACAAGCCCATCGTCCTTTGATGACCTTTAACAGACCAATAAGAACCACATTCTGTGCCCATGGATATTTGGATTGATTGTCCTTTGCGGCATGATCGAAGATATGAGAACATCCGAAGATGTTGCGACCTGTCTTTGGATTGATGAAATCATCTAATGCGATCATAAGTCGCCCATCGGACAAGGGGTCAGGAATGAGGTGCCATAAGGCGGCCCATAGGTTATGCCATGGTATTTTGTTGGAAGCCATAAAGGTGTAGAATCGACG
>ADZZ01000250.1 GCA_000179315.1 delta proteobacterium NaphS2 | reverse complement strand
ACCTCGCCTGTTCAGCCATTTGAACAACAGACGATGAACCTCATAGAAAACCGGTTGAGACTTTTGAATTGTCCGTGACTCCGTAGTAGGCAAAGTGTCCCTGCAATTTCGAGCCTACCTTACCCATTAGCTCATCGGTCGGCAGGGTCCGGTTGGCTTTCAGCCAATCCCTAAACATCCGAATTTTGGCGGTAAACTTCTTGCGAGAAGTGATCCGTTTCATCCGGAATTTCCTGCCGTTCCTGGACCGGCTGCAGTAGTGCGTGAATCCAAGAAAATCAAAGGTAGACGCCTTGCCACCGCGGCTATCGGCCTTGGATTGTGCATATGGACCAAATTCGATGGTCTTCGTCTTTTCAGGCGATATCTCAAGGCCAAACTTGGAAAGTCGCAGATCCAGTTCCTTTCGAAACCGTATCGCATCTGCCTCACGCTCGAAACATACAACAAAGTCATCGGCGTAACGGATTATCCGACTTTGGCCATGACAGCCCTGCTGAAACACTCGCGTGAACCAGATGTCCAGACTGTAATGCAGATAGATATTGGCAAGTACTGGTGAAATAATCCCGCCCTGAGGCGTTCCTTTGTCACTGGCAATCTCTTTGCCTTCCTCCATTATACCTGCTTTGAGAAACCGCTTGACGTAGCGCAACACTCGTTTATCTGCTATTCGGTGGCCGAGAAATTTAATCATCCAATCGTGATCAACATTATCAAAGAACCCTTTGATATCTGCGTCCACAATATAGTGAACCCGGCATCCCTCAACCTCTTTGCTGAGTGCCCTCAACGCGTCATGACACCCGCGACCGGGCCGAAATCCATACGAATCGTCAATGAAATCCTGCTCGTAGATCGCCGAAAGCACCCGTGTCAATCCCGCCTGTACCAGCTTATCTTCAAGGGCTGGTATGCCCAGCGGTCGTTTCTTGCTACTCCCCGGTTTAGGAATGTACACCCTGCGCACCGGCAATGGAATATACG
>ADZZ01000251.1 GCA_000179315.1 delta proteobacterium NaphS2 | reverse complement strand
TGTCCACACAAGCCCGCTCAGTACAAAAGCTGGAATCATGACACGATTCCGATACCGATCTCCTCCAAAGGTTCATTTGAGGCCTCCTGTCATACACAATTTTCAAAATTTCAGGGTAGCAAACGCACGTTCTGCAAAATTTTACCCTTCGACCGGTTGACCGCGAATTATAAGAAAAGGTTTTGTGCGGGTCAAGGGAATATAATGAAAATATTTTCTTGATTTTACGATGTTGAGTGACTAGATTTCATATTTGTCTTTTCCGATACACCTAACGGGGCGTGGCGCAGCCTGGTAGCGCACCTGCTTTGGGAGCAGGGAGTCGGAGGTTCAAATCCTCTCGCCCCGACCAGTAAAATCAATAAGTTGTGCGGCCGGGCAAGGTCGCATATTTTAGCGGGTGTGAATCCCGCCCCGGAAGGCTGGCCAGCCACTGGGTAGTGAGTCCTTGGATCGACGGGAGTAATCCCCGAGATTAAGCGTAGGACAGCGAGACGATAGGCCGTAAGCCATAAGGTTGAAGGGATTGAGCCTCGAAAGGATTAGTTGAGAGGGACGACGTTTTAACTTTGACGGAAGTCAAAATGACCATTGGCGAATGGCAAGTCAATGGCGCCTCTCCGGGGTCTGAGACCATGGCATGTCGGACACTGCGAATATGCGGCAACCCGGGAGGTTCTCTGCGCTCTTGCTTAAAAGCGAGTATGCCGGCCAACCGATAATAAAGGGAGAATGGCAAACGGGGCAGGGGAAGTCGGATGGCGTCGTAGTACCTGAGAAGGCGGGTAACTCCGCTGGAGGAAAGGACGTCACATGAGTAACAGTGTTGCGAGGACACATCATCTATGCTCAGAAATAGAGAAATGGTGGAAACGAAATTACAACGCATAGCGGAGAAGGCCCGCAAAGAAGATGAATGCCGATTCACCAGTCTGTTTCATCTGATGAACGAGGAGATGTTGCGGGAATGTTTCCAGGAGCTGCGCAAAGACGCAGCATCTGGCATTGATAAGGTTACCAAGAAGGAATATGGGGAAAAACTTGGCGAGAACCTAAACGCTCTGGTCGGAAAATTGCATCGGATGGCGTATATTCCATTGCCGGTGCGCAGGGTGTACATTCCTAAACCGGGGAGTAGCAAGAAACGACCGCTGGGCATACCAGCCCTTGAAGATAAGCTGGTACAGGCGGGATTGACACGGGTGCTTTCGGCGATCTACGAGCAGGATTTCATTGACGATTCGTATGGATTTCGGCCCGGTCGCGGGTGTCATGACGCGTTGAGGGCACTCAGCAAAGAGGTTGAGGGATGCCGGGTTCACTATATTGTGGACGCAGATATCAAAGGGTTCTTTGATAATGTTGATCACGATTGGATGATTAAATTTCTCGGCCACCGAATAGCAGATAAACGAGTGTTGCGCTACGTCAAGCGGTTTCTCAAAGCAGGTATAATGGAGGAAGGCAAAGAGATTGCCAGTGACAAAGGAACGCCTCAGGGCGGGATTATTTCACCAGTACTTGCCAATATCTATCTGCATTACAGTCTGGACATCTGGTTCACGCGAGTGTTTCAGCAGGGCTGTCATGGCCAAAGTCGGATAATCCGTTACGCCGATGACTTTGTTGTATGTTTCGAGCGTGAGGCAGATGCGATACGGTTCCGAAAGGAACTGGATCTGCGACTTTCCAAGTTTGGCCTTGAGATATCGCCTGAAAAGACGAAGACCATCGAATTTGGTCCATATGCACAATCCAAGGCCGATAGCCGCGGTGGCAAGGCGTCTACCTTTGATTTTCTTGGATTCACGCACTACTGCAGCCGGTCCAGGAACGGCAGGAAATTCCGGATGAAACGGATCACTTCTCGCAAGAAGTTTACCGCCAAAATTCGGATGTTTAGGGATTGGCTGAAAGCCAACCGGACCCTGCCGACCGATGAGCTAATGGGTAAGGTAGGCTCGAAATTGCAGGGACACTTTGCCTACTACGGAGTCACGGACAATTCAAAAGGTCTCAACCGGTTTTCCTATGAGGTTCATCGTCTGTTGTTCAAATGGCTGAACAGGCGAGGTAAACGAGGGTGTATGAACTGGGAGAAGTTTAACCTACTTCTTAAAAAGTTTCCTCTGCCGCAACCCCGTATTACGGTAAACCTTTTCGCTTAATCGTGAAGCGTACTCATGAGGAGCCGTGTGCGTAAATAGCGCAAGCACGGTTCTGGGAGGGGCCGGGGCCAACTGCTACCAATCTCATGTGGTCTTATGATACGTAGTAGCCGCGTGCGGCGAGGGCGTAGTCTGAGGCATATTGCGTTAAGGTTGCTGAAGAAACCGGTCTACTCGACACGTTAATGCCGGATGCTTCAAATCCGGCATTTTTTTTGATTTGCGACCTATTTGCGACCTTACGAGGGATTTGAAGGGTTTTCGTAGTGGGCGGCAAGTTGTTTCTGAAGGGCCAGCATCCTTCCATTTGTCAGGTGCGAATACCTGTCGGTCATTGAAATATCTTTGTGACCGATCATTTCTTTGGCGTCTTTGATTCCCCCGCCCGAAATAATCAAATTGGAACAAAACGTATGCCGTAGGTCATGAAAGTGAAGGCCTTTTATTCCGGCCAGGTCTAAAGCCTTTTTCCATGCAGTGTCGAAGCGTCTAAACGGTGAACCATCAAGGTGGCAAAACACCAGATCCGTTTTGATGTCCGTGATCCTTTTTCTGTGCCTCATGAAATCAAGATGACTTTGCCATTCAAGTAGAGCCTTTTTCGTGCGGGGCATGAGATATTCCGTTCGCTTCCTTCCAGTCTTGGTACGGAAAAACTCAACCAATCCGATATCCTGAAAATCGAATTTGATCTTTGACCATTTCAAAGAAAGAATTTCCTGTCTGGAGGCACCGTGCTCAGCCCCCAGAAGAATGACGGCCGGCAAATAGTATTTTGAACGGAGTTTTTGGGAAGCAGCCAGGATCCTTTCCAGTTCAGCCGGTAGCACAAATGTGTCCCGGATATGTGCCCTTTCAGAAAGTAAAGGAACAGCTTTTGCTGGATTATTGGCCACAGCCAGAATCTTGATGCCGTGTGCGAAAACGTTGCGGATTCTCAAAAGATGCTTGTTTGCACAGACATTGCTGAATTCCTGTGCTTTTTGGTTTCGGTATTCCTCAATATCTTCCTTGGTGATCTGGCATAGCAGTTTGTCCCCAAATACCTTCATCAGGATGCGAAGCCAGTAAACATAGTCATTGTGGGTTTTCTGGCTGAGTTCGCGGATTTTGAGGCGCTCATCCCAAACCGCCAAGAGAGATTCGGCCACTTCACCAAAGGTAAGGGGAGTGAACCGTTCCTTTTTCTGTAATGGTGTTCCGCCGGAATCCAGCAGCATTCGCAATTCGTTGACTTTCTGCTGGGCTTCCCTGAACTTTCTGAAGGTGCCGAAAGTCCTCTTTTTGCCTGTCAGAGGGTCGGCATATCTCACCGCATAACCAATGCCGGTTTTGCCTTTTCGTTTATGGACGAAGACGTTTGCCATCTTTAAATCTCCTTTCTGGCAGCATGTCTTCGATCCGCCTGATTGTCAAAGAACGCCCAGATGTCATCCTCTTTAAACAGCCGTCGGCTGCCGATAACGTAGCTCTTGAGTTCACCCGACATGGCGTATCTTGAGACAGTTGAAGGATGAACCCTGAGAATCTCGGCAACCTCTTGGGCGGTCAGGATTTTGCTCCTCTGGGTATTATTTGCACTCATGTTATCAAAAATTTTGCCTTTGTCAATATGCTGTGCACGTTCTGCCATGGATCGAATTCCTCCGGTCTTTTCGTTGGAGAAAAATGTGGCGTCAAAAATTCCCGTTATGCCTCGTCATCATCTTTGCCACCCATGCGAACAAAAACCCGAAACAAAACCAAGATACCTATCAAATACAAACAGATCACGATAAACCCCTGCAGTCTTGCCTCTCCAGACATTGCGGAGAACATGAAAATTGAACTGACAGCATCGCCAACCCGATGAATCACCTTTGAAATCAGTTTGGCAGTGCCATTCACCAGGATCGGCATCAGGCCAATTGCAAGAAGGATCACTATGCCACGCTTTACCCATGGGTTTTTCATTTCAGGACCTCACTTTGAATCCATCTATTGATCGCTCATATTGTATTTTCAGTTCAGGATTGAGCAACTTCTTCAGTTGATTTGGTTTGTTGCCTACCATATTTTGCCTTTCAACAATTTCAAAAGGCCCCATATAAAGACGAATACTGCAATGATGATGGCAAGGTCATATTTCATTTCAGACACCTCCCAATTTCAAAAATCGATGATCGCACCTGATCCAATCGAGCAAACTCCCTTCTAAGTTAGAAGTCCCTTAACGACCCGGATTGTTAATCAAAAAAATCATCAATGATGACAAAATCGATTCTTTCAAGATGCATGTTCAAAGTTGAGTCTGATGCAACGATCGCTAAAGCTTTATCAAGGTCCGTTTTATCGCGGATAACGACGACAATTTTGTCGGCACCTGCGTTGAGATCCTGATGGATATTGCTCAGAAGATTATGAAAATTCAGGGTGACTTCGTAAGCCATACGTCCGGTTTCTTTAGAATGAGCGAGTACGTCGATTGCCTTTCGGCTACCCTTGATTTGTCCTTCTATCCTCACTGTCATGCCCTGAGAGAGCAGCTTTTGCTGGATGAGATACTGATACAGGGAATGCTCAAAACTGCCTTTGCCGGGCGGGCCATCGATCCCAAGGTATTTGAATCCTTTATCTTTGATCACAGCATAGCTGGATTTTCTTGTTTTCGATGTACGGTATTTCTCTGTTGCGACAAAACCATTATTGGTAAGCCAATCAAGGGCCTTATTGATCTCGCGAGCGGAATTGAAACCAGGAGCATTCTTCATTTCGCTCTTTTTTGTGAAGGGCATTTTGCCGAGGAAAAAGAGGAGTGCTGAAGCGGCCGGAGGGACGGTTTCCATCGTCTTCAGGACCGCAGGTGGAGCTGGCCGTTTTATCAGGGCGTCCAATTCCGCATAGAAATCCGCCATCCGCTGTTTTAATATATCGGTCGGCAGTTCTTTTTTTATTTTGAAATATGGAACGCCCAATAAAAAGGGTTCAGGATAGCCGCCATAGCGCGCAATGGCGACCCCGTGCTTGGGGAGCTTGAAAACATACCCTGCCTGATCTTCAGTGAGGCCAAAAGATTCTTTTACAAAGTCTCGATCTGTTCCATCTGTCAAAGGGAAACAAATTTTTGTGAACGAAGCGCTTTTCACCGTTTGATTGAAACTATTTGTCTCTTGCGACGATATTATGAAGGCTATCCCCACCTCTCTGCATCGAGTAACCAGCTGACTTATGAAGCTTTCTCCGAATGTCATCGCATCCCGAATTCTGAACAAAACCCTGGCCTCATCGACAATGGAGAGGGTCCGCAGTTTTGAGCCTGTCAAACCACGTCTTCTATAATATTCATAAAGGTAGCCGTTAATTAGACTAACAACGAATGAATAAACATTGTCTGAAAAATGAGCCACTTCGAGAACCAGGTTCTTCTTCCACCAAAATTCATAAGGGATGCCTCTTTGGCAGTTGAAGGTCGGATCTGCGACATAAGGAATGAGACGATTTTGCACCAAAAGCAGAATATCCCGGTATTTAAAGGAGGTATTGCCCTGCAGAAGGTTTGAAATTACATGGTAGAGGTCCCGCATCGTTGGATAATTGCTGCTTCCATCAAATATTCCACGATCTCTATAGAGCTGGTCTATTGTCTTGATGATGATCGAAAGTGAGGTAGCGCCCAGCCAGTTTTCTCCGACGAACACTTGAGAGAAAAGTTGCAGAAAGTCCCGGGGGTCCATATCGTTTGGGACCTGAAGCGGGTTTAGCGCCATTTTTTTTTCGGTTATGACGCTAAGATTTTTGGAAAAAAGAGTGAGATCACGGTATTCATTGCCTTTCAAGTCCGGGATAAGGACATTGAAATCGCGTTTTTTTCTAAGCAGCTGGATAAGAAGATATTTCAGGAACTGGCTCTTGCCACTTCCCGGACGTCCTGGAATCATGGTCAGCATACAGAATATGTCTGGATAAATGCCGAACATGTCATCGAACAGGTTGACATAGCCTAAGTTGAACGGACCAGACAAAAACTCTCTGACATCAGCTTGATGTGGATAAGGGTATGGGTTCTCTAGGTTCTGGTATCTGGCCAGATTGATGTTTCTTCTCGCAATAGCAAGGATCTGCGGGTAGGCATTGAGGTAATCGTGGAGAGGCTCAAAATTACCCGTCTCAAAAGCTAGTTTCACATACTGGGACAAGAAGGGGTTTGAGAGCATATCCCCTTCGTGCAAGGTTTCTATGAGATCCATACGTTGGTCTTCTGACAGGTCGGACATGTCTGCTCCTCCTTGATCAATAAATGCCAGCGACTTTATACAGCGCAAGCATGAAAACCAGCCCCGCACCGGCGCAAGCGAAAAGGATCCAATTGTAAATCCTCTGGCAATAAGAACATCTCGCCCCGTCAGGCAGGAGTTCGCCGTCATATCCAACGAGAATATTCACAGACCTATTGAGAAGGTGTAACCGACTGGTACAAATAGCAAATTCTTCTTCCGAACAGATGGACGCCCCTGTGTGTGATATGGCAATTACAGAACGTGGATCATCAGGAATAACTCTTCCGGAAATGTCGGTATGGAGATGTGTCGTCTGCCTGTCGACAAGAGTCCCTGATTGGTCAGGAACCGTCTCTCGCGTTTCCATGACAATTTCATGCATTGTCCCGTCAGATCTGGGTAATCTGGCTATGCGCTCTGTCGTTATGTTGGTTATTTCATCGCCCCGCCTAGACTGTTGGGGTCTGTTGTTCAAACTTTTAAGCCGATTTCGGGTTGCCATTTATAATCTCCTATCATTTGTCACGCATGACATTTAGGAGACCGCTTGAACCTTTTCCCATTGCCAATGCATGTAAAAAAAGTCCAAGAAGTCTCCTGTCCATCTTCATGCTGCTTCCTCAAGGTCCGATATGTTCCAATCCCAAAGATACTCTTTTATCGAAAAATCAAGCGCCTCGGCCTGTGTTTGACAAGAAAACCGCTCTCTGGCACAATACTCAGCAGTCATTTCTGCAATCTCTTCAGCGCTAAAATCTTTTAGCGTTTTGCTACTTATGGGCTCCTTTTCAACGTTAACATTTCTGTAACACTCCAAGAGCTCACTATCCGAAACCATTTTAAACGCCTTAGCTTTCTCTGCCTTTTTTGCCATATAGATCTTTGTTTGCTCGAGTTCCTCCACCTTTTCTGAGATTCCTTCACGAAGTTTTTTTCGAGCACGACTTTTGATTTCTCTGATACGTTTGCTGGATTCTTTTAATTTCTTAGAAAGAACTGCATTTTCCTGTGGTCGCGTCAGTCCGTCATTATGACCATCCCGGAAGAATTCGATAGTGATGAAATATAAATCACCATCGATTCCTTCCTGCCTTAGCTTTTTATGCTCCTGATCGAAAATCTTACAAATCTCGAATTCCATTACGATGTCTTCAGGCGTCTGCGTATAGGGATCTGGAGGTTCCCAAAAGTTATTGACACTGGCAGGCCGTGCAGCGTCAAACATCAACCCTGATTCCAGGTTGTCAGGGTTTTCTGACTCTAGCGAAAACAGGAAATTATCTTTCATCAACGCCCTTTGAATCCGCTTAAAATAAAGCTTTCTAAAAAAACTATTAATTCGCTTTTTAAATGCTGACCTTACGGCCTTTTGCAGACCACCAGGCAGTGTGAGAAATGGCTTTCTTTTTCCAGCCTTCTCTTCTTTATAATTATTAAATAATTCCTCGGCAAAATTTGAAATGAAACCGTCAATTCCTTCTGTATATATCTCGAATAACGTCTCATTCTTATTTTTCTGATAAATCAGTCCTTTTTTCCTACAAGAAGCTGTTAAGATGTTTTCAATTTGTAGTTTTAATGCATTGTCTCTTGTCAAGGTCATACAGGCCCCTCCTTTCTGAGAGCACTAGGTCAAAATCAGAATGCTGAAAGGAAGGGCCTATGGACCGCTTGAATAGCGAACCAGGATATCGTATAAGAAAATTTGGGCCTGGGATGCGGTCAGTGGTGGTAATACTTGGCGGTGTTGTCTCCTTCGACTTCACTCAGGCCCTTCCCTGATTTTGACATCTTAATCATGTTTGGGTTACGGCGGTGATCGACTCCCACTATTGGATTTCATTTTTTTCTCCTTTCGCGTTGAAGACATGATATAGTATTTTATTAGCGAAATCAAATAGTTGATAGGGAAGAGTGAAGGGAACAGTGCCGTCGGGTTTGTGGATATTTTGATGATATTGAAAATCCTTGCCTTTTAGGAAACAGGTGTTCCTTTTTGGGCCGACTGGGAAGCAGGAAGGAACAGTGAAAGGAACAGTAGCACCCACGAATCTCATTTGAGGTTATTATGGATGCCAATGAGCTAAAAGAGCGAATTGAAAAGATATTGCCGAAAAGGTCTAAGCAGTACAAAATCCTTGAGTATCTTTTTAACTGCGTGACTCAAGAAAAAGCGCCCTCTGTTGACGAAGTAACAGTTGAAATATTAGGGGTAGCTGAAAAGTGCAAAGATGGTTCGGCAAAAGATAAGAGCGCGCTGGGAAGTAACTTTCACAAGCTTCGGCGAAAAATCAACGACCGCATTTTTGACAGTGATTTATGCTTCCATTTTTTCATCGATTCGGTTGATGACGAAATTAAACTAATATATGACGCTGAGTCGATTCTCGGCAGGTGGATAAGTGTTTTTTCCAGGAAAAAGCCAAACGAAACACAAGAAGGAAAGGAGAATCGAGTCAACGAACAGATTCAGCAGTTGCAAAAAAAGTTTGAAGAGCATGAAATAAGAAAACAGAGAGAATCTGACAAGAGACCATTAAAAGAATTCTTAGAAGCGATTCAAAAGCACTTTAACCAATTAGAATTGTTAGGCCGAGAAGAACCCATCTTACTTTCAAATCAATACGTACCAATATACGTTACTACAGAAAGGAAGTTCCGGCATGAAGTGGAAACTTCATTTGAGTACGCCGAGTCCGAGGTTGAGCTGAGGAGAGCATACGCACTGAAGGGGTTTGATGATGAAAAGGCGCCAATAGCCGTTCCTTGGGAAGAAATAAAGAAAAAGCGGGTAATGGTTCTTGCCGATCCAGGTATGGGAAAATCGGCACTCCTTAGAATGGAAGCCGTCTCGACTGCCATGAACGGAGTAGAAATTCTTTCAGCATCCACGGGCAGGACAGACTATGTGACAATCCCTATTCTTCTAAGCCTCCACGAAATCGATAAAACTGAAAAAGAAATTCTTGATGCCATCATAGATCTCGCTATCCCTGACTTCCAGAAGGATTCTAAGGAAATTAAAGCGTTCCTGACTGAAAAGTTGAAAAATGGCAAGTGCCTTGTGCTTCTTGATGCTCTTGATGAAGTCCCGATAGAACGTAGAAAGGGCCTTAGCAAAAAACTAGAACGCTTTTCTATGTATTTTGAAGGCAGAATCATATGTACTTCGAGAATTGTAGGTTACGGCGGCGGCTTCCTGGACAACGCGAAAGAGGTTGAAATTGTTCCTTTTGATCCAGAGCAGATCCACCGCTATGTCAAAACACTATTCAGCAACACTGAATTCGCACTTCAAAATAAATCTGCATCAGCGAATGGGTTTCTCAATGAAATGCGAAATAAGCCTCAAATAATGGGGATTGCACAAAATCCTCTGCTTTTGTCTATTTTGTGCCGGCTTTATCAAGAGAGTGAACTCACCGTTCCTGCCAGACGCGCCCAAGTCTACGAGATGGCAACGAATTATATGTTAAACAAATGGATTCAAGAGAAATATCCTAAATCGGATTTTGAGATCGAATCTAGAAAACTGAAGTTTCACAGAAAATGCCCCCGGCTTGATCAGCCGACCATGCGCAGCAACGCCTCCAGGAAAGATTTTCGGGGCAGTTTGTTGTCTTGGTTGCAAACGGCATGAAAATCATCGCTCAATGCGGACTTAGCGATGATATGTCTCAGGTCGGAAAAGGCGAAACTGTTGCGACCCTTGACCTTGTGCCTGCGTTCGGGAATGTTTTCGAGCCGTGAACCATAGATCCAAATGATTGTTGCGGCCATTATGGAAAAATTGATGTGATTGATCACTGCCTGTGCATTGCGGGTTTGGCTTTTGCTGCTTCCAATGTCTTGCTTGATCTCCTTGAAACCCGACTCGATTTTCCACCTGGCCCCATAATACTCGATAATTTGCTCAACCGACAGCTTCAAGTCCGTGGAGAAGATTGCGATCCACTGTGTTTTTCGAAAGACCCAGACAACCCGGACAGGGCACTTGAGTGTTTTGAGCATAACGATTTGGGAGTATGCGTTGACTTCACGGTATTTTCCGTACAGGAAGACGTGATAGGTTGAAGCGTACGCCATGAATGCCGCCGCCATTTCAGCGCACGAACCCAACCTGCTGCCATATTTTTTGGGTCTTCCCGGCTTTTTGGAAGAACCGATCTTGGGGATGGAGTACAGTACGGTATTGGAACGTAATCTTGAAAGCAAATGAACAAAATTTCCGAGTTTAGTGCGGAGGGGTTTGAACAGGCCGTTATTTCCGAACCAGCTGTCACAAACGATTATTATGTCAACGCCGGCAAAGTGTTGAGCTACCTGAATTACCATCTCGACAGCTTGTTGGAGTTTGGTTTGGAAAGAAACGACCTTTCCGGCAACCCTCATATTGTCCGATTTGGCATTTATGGCCTTTTGGGGCAAATAAAATCGCTGTGAAAGGGGGAGACAAGCCCATCGTCCTTTGATGACCTTTAACAGACCAATAAGAACCACATTCTGTGCCCATGGATATTTGGATTGATTGTCCTTTGCGGCATGATCGAAGATATGAGAACATCCGAAGATGTTGCGACCTGTCTTTGGATTGATGAAATCATCTAATGCGATCATAAGTCGCCCATCGGACAAGGGGTCAGGAATGAGGTGCCATAAGGCGGCCCATAGGTTATGCCATGGTATTTTGTTGGAAGCCATAAAGGTGTAGAATCGACGTTTGTTAATGTTGAGCCCAAACAAGGTATTGAGGCAACGCAACACGTTTGAAGAGATAGATGAAGTGAAAGGGATGATGAAAGCCAGGATGGCATAAGAGAACCAGTGTGCTCGTTCCCTGCCGAGATTGGTGGAAGAAAAAGCATTTTGTAGAGGCTTTAAGATATCGTTTAGAATAAACATGTTGCCAAGCTCCTTTCCGATGGAATATCAATAAGTTGTTATCGAATCCTATCACGAGATGGAGCGAATTTCAAGGGTAAAAAGTTAAATAACTAGTTGAATTTATTGGCATAAAAATTGAAAAAATTTTCATTTTTCGTGCCAAAATTCTCTGCGCATAATAAAAAAAATGCGCGGAACTGGCTGGAAAAATTGGAAAAGGTTCAAAAACGGTGAAACTTTAGTAGAAAAGAACTATTAGAAGGGCTTGCCTATGGGTTAACCGACAAAGGTAAGCAAATCTTCGAAAAGAAATATCTCCGTCAAGTAATGAAGAAATATCTTAAGAAAAAGGATACTGCAGAAGATTTGAAACGAATGACTGAAACAAAATTACTTCGAGAACTATCTGAGGAATATGGCATCATCCAGAGGCTCTATAGGGACTCTGACAAATATATTTTCCTGCACCGGACATTCCAGGAATATTTCACAGCCTGCTACTTGAAACAGGCGATTGAGAACAAAGAACAGAGCGGCATCGAATTGGCGACGAACCATATTTGGGACTTTGATTGGCACGAGACCTTGTGTTTGCTCGCGGGTCTCCTAAAGGACCCCGTTCCATTGATAAAATCCATTATGTTCAAGAAAGTTGAGATTTCGGGAAATGTAGAGACGGGGATACTGAGGTACGATGACATTTTCCATACATTGTTGATATTAGCGGGAAGATGCATTGCAGAGTGCGAAAGGGTTCCATTTGAAATTCTCGATATTCTTTTTGATGTCATTTATTTTTTGCAAATGAATCAGCTTCCCGAATATTTCAGAGCCACTATTGTCTCATTATGTCAAAACCATCCCCACACCGTTAGATGGATATGTGAAAACAACAACCCAAAAATTACAATAGAAAAAAGCTTGCTTACAGAAATCGACAAGAAAGAAGCAGTTTCTTCCATGATACAAGATCTCAAGCACGAGGATAGCTATGTAAGGTCCAGGGCTATCTATGGTTTAGGTCAAACTAGCAATCCAAGAGCTGTACAAGCTCTCATTCAAGCACTGAAAGATGACGATCCTAAGTTGGTAACGGATGCAGTTCGTGCTTTAGGTATGCTTGGCGGCCCAGAAGCTATTCAAGCGCTAATCGAAAAACTCACAGATGAAAATCCTGAGTTGGTAATGGCTGCCGCGCGGTCTTTGGATTGGATTAGCGCCCGAGCGTCCTTTAAAGTGCCAAAAAATGCATTCAGAAACGAATATCTCATGCTCGTGATGGAACTAATTGAAGTCTTAGGAACAAATGGCATCAAAGAAGCTCTTAAAAAGGGAGAAGAAGAAATAGGAAAATCAATAGATAACTTCCTGTCTTTAGGTATTCTTGCCGATCCAAAAGCCATCCAAGCGCTAATCGAAAAACTCACAGATGAAAATCCTGAGTTGGTAATGGCTGCCGCGCGGTCTTGGGATTGGGCTAGCGCCCTAGAGTCCTTTGAGGTGCCAAAAAAAGCATTCAAAAGCAAAAATCTCACACCCATGTGGGAGCTAATTGAGGTTTTGGCCAGACCTTTGCTTAACAAAGCAATAGAAATAGGCATAAAAGAGGCACAAAAAAACATAAATAATATCGTTATTTTAGCTAGAATTGGTATTCAAAAGGCTGTTTCCACCCTGAAGGTAGCCAAGAAAGACCCACTTCTCTTGTGCGAGATGGAAAGTATAGTCCTTTCTGAAATGATTCGAGCCCCAAGAAGTATTCCTAACTTAGTGCTTGCATTGAAAGACGAAGAACTGATCAACGTGATCCGGTGTATTGTGGAAACGGGCAGGTTTGGTACTATAGAAGGTGTTCAGATGTTAATCCAAAATCTTAAAAACAAAGATCCCTTTATCGCGATGGCGGCCGCCGGTGCTTTGGGTGAAAGTGGAAGCCGAGAAGCTTTCCAGGCGCTCATTCAAGCACTGGAACATGAGGATCCCTTTATCGCGATGGCGGCCGCCGGTGCTTTGGGTAAAATTGGCGGCCCAGAAGCTGTCCAAGCACTTATTCAAGCACTTGAACATGAAAATCCACACATCGGGATGAATGCCGTTAGTGCTTTGGGTGAAATTGGCGGCCCAGAAGCTGTCCAAGCACTTATTCAAGCACTTGAACATGAAAATCCACACATCGGGATGAATGCCGTTAGTGCTTTGGGTGAAATTGGCGGCCCAGAAGTTGTCCAAGCACTTATCAAAACCGCGGAAGGAGGGTTTCCATATATCAATGCGATAATTGGGGAATTGGGTAGGATTGGAAGCTCAGTAGCTGTTCCTTACTTGGCGCGTTCACTGGTTTTTGCTGATCGATGGGACTCTACGTACATTACCATTGTAGAGGCACTCGGAAATATTGGCAGCCCAGAAGCTATTCAGATCCTAATTCTTATGTTGGAATATGAATGGGTTAATTGCAGAGAAATGGAAATTATTCAGGCTTTGTTGAAAAATGGAGATCTGAGTACCTTCGAAAAAGTGATTCAAGCTTCTAAGATAGATGTTTCCGACCCACTTTTTCTTTCTTTGGCAAGAAAATTTATGATTCGTCACAGGAAGGAAAGGCCTCCGATTTATCACAACGAAATCAAGTTGATTAGGAGCCAGGCAAGTGGCAAAAAGCGCTATGATGAAACAATGGGGAAGATATTGGAAGCATATGTACTAGATGATGAGTCCGAATTAGGAGAAGTTCTTAGCGTAGATTCACATAAATCTTAAGGTTTGGAAAGAAATGGGTCTCAGGTTACTCACCTAATCTTGAACTCTAGATTCCAACAAGTAAGTACGGCAGGCACCTTTATGAGCGCACGAAACCTCGAACTATTTGGATTATAGTACTTCCATCCGAAACTCACAAGTCACCGGTTCACTCAACCCTGAACTTCTGAACGGTTGCGTGGAATTTGAACAAAATTGCACTCTCTGCCATAAACCGGAAAGCAATTCTTGGGAAATTTTGAGTTTTGTAAGAGCTTAGAGAGATTGCTATTTGGGAAAATCCAGATACCGGATATTCTTGTTCCCACCAGACAATTTCCCCATGGCTCTAACTGGCTCAAACCTTAATTGCGACTGCGGAGGTTGAAGCTGATTTGAAATCGGCAAACTGTGAACCAAGCCGGGAACTGGCGTGGGTGCATTTCTGGTTTGAAAAGGCAGTCCCAAAACAATCCCGGCCGTAATAGAATGGAAATCATCGCACTGGCCCTTGTGCAGCGCATACGTCAACTCCCTGGGGTTTTGTATCCGCTGCTGGATCTGGTCAGGGGGCAAAAGACCCTCACACGTGATGCACCTGTCCTGGGGCCAGGAATACGCGAACTTTTCATAACAACCTCTGCACATGTATCGTGGCGGATGACCGGGCGGATACATCTCTTGTTGAGACAAAGGCCTGCCGCACCACCAGCAATGGCCTGGCCGAAGGGCACTCGGGCGCAAGGTCTCTACAAACGCCGGAAAACAATCTTCCACAAACCTGTTTCCATAATTCTTAACCTGAGTCTTGGCCTTATTCATCCAGTTGCACATTTTCAATCCTCCTTAATATAGATCAAGTGAATCGCCATTGGGCCCCAAAACTTCAAGGACCGTAAGGCCCTCGAAAATGACACGTTCATCATTTTTGGTCCTGTGACCGAGGGCGACGTAAATTGAATCATTTACCCTCAAAAATCTCTTTCGGAGAACATACAGTGTGTAATTTTTCAGGTTTTCACCAGAGTCTCCGTTGCCATTGCTATTAACCCATGTTCGATAACTTTGGGATTTGGTCACATCGTTGTGGTCGGCAATTTGTTCCCAAGGCGCCTGAACTTTAACTTTTAAAACGGCCCCTTTGTTTCCTGCATACCCCTGTGCAATGTGGAAATCCGCCAGATACAGCCCTGTCCCATTGGTATTCCCCGGACCGATCACGAACGTCCCCCCGCCATTGATAATGTTGCGAGCATTTTCCAATTTCGGGGTTCCATGATACAAAACGGCCGTAAAATGGTCATAGAGGTTTTGACCCGCTGATCTGGCAGAGCGTAATGGGGTTTGGACGCCGAACGGCGTAATTACATTATTGAACGGCTGCCCATAACCCTGGCCTTGACTGTTCTGCAAGGGCGATTTGAGGCGTGAAATCACTGCCACGATGGCAATCAAGGCAAGAACCATAAGACATACGACTATGAGCGGTCCCACCTGCCTCAGTCCGAAGGTAATTGCTAAAAGACCAATAACCAAAACACTGATGACTACTTTCCGGTTATTTGTGACACGTCTTGCGATCGATTCCACACCGATCGCCAATGCCAGCATAAGAAGGAATTTCAAGGCCAAAACCAATTCTGGACCATCGGAAGGTTGAGCAAACGAACTTCTAACCCCGTAAGCCTCCGTAATAAATCCACAAACCGTGATCATCCCTGACAACGGCACTGCTCTTATGAAAATACGGCCCATATCAAAGCCTCAGAATCCATAAATCTCCATGGCCATCTATTGGAAAGCGGTCATCGTGCCTTTATTCCTATGTCGCCTCTAAACAGAGGATGTTAACGACAAGGATACGTTTTCCCGAAATTTTCTGGAGATTCGAATCAAAACAATGCGGGATAAATCAGATGTATCTAAACAGGTCCCGGTCTTTTTGCTCCTGAAGGCTCTCTTTTTTATCTTGAAGATTTTCAAAAAGTTGAGCCATCCGTCTCAAGGATCGGCAGAATCGAGTTGAAAACACCCATCCTTCCCGATAGCCAAACCGCTTGTTGAACCGGGAAACATGATCGATGAGACCCATGCGCCGCATCTTGCTGCGAACCGTCTCCAGCATCCTGGGTGAGAACCGGTATCTCTCACAAAGATGGGAAAATTTCGGCAGGAATTCCCCTGGAGAATATTTGAGCTCGATGAAGATAGCCAAAAAGACCCGCTGGTGATCTTTGTTGCCAGGGAACAATAGTGCTGCCAATTCATCAAGCCCCTGTATTCTGGCGATTCTGTTATGATTGAATTCTATTTTTGTGCCTGCCATGTTTTTTCACCCCAGCCTTTTTGGCCAAAATATGCAATTTGAAGAGTAGTCGCCGGTTTTCGCCAATGTTAAAATTTTTCTGTGGTCAAACCGGATCGGTAAGGGAAAGTGGCACTTCCCCGAAAACCGTGCGATTCCCCAATTCTCATGCTCATCAAGGCAGGTTCATGGGCAAACCCATTGGTTTTGAGCGGCTTTCCTCTGATTTTTGTATCTCTTCCCTATGATTTTTTAGGAGGGCGAATCCCTTTACAATTTCCTGTCTCGTGGTTGAGTTGCCAAACGGCCCGTTTCTCGACGGGAAACGGTGAAAATGTCCCCTTTCTGTGCCCTTTTCCTCAGTTCAACCCTCTCCCTGGCGATCTCCATAGCCTTTGATCGCAGTTGTGTCCCGAACTGACTTTCTATCCAGTATATCGCCTCATAACAGGAGACATAAATCTCATTGAACAACCGGTGAAATCGCCACCTTACCCCCTGTCGCGTCATTCGGAACGCTCTTTCCACCTTGTCGCCATAATTTTTCCGCAGCACCAAGCGCTTGAGCCCCTCAATTTTCAATTCTATGACAAGCTCCTTATTTATAAGGAGTGTCTTCAACCGCTCCAGAAACGCCTTGTCCTTGTTAGTAAGCTTCACCTGGCCGCCTCTACCAGGAAATCGTTGCCATATTGCGTCAACATGACCTCCCGGTCGTTTTGCATAAATATGAGCGTGATAAATCGCCAGACGCGATCCCTTCGTAAATCATCCACGAGCGGGCCGATATCTGAAAACATCAAACAATCGTCACCCACAACATGGAGGATATGGGTTCGATAATCTGCCATCCTGAAGACTGAATCGGAATCCAGCCGTAAAAAATCCGGCTCTGGAGCCGGGGTTCCAATGAAATCATCCAGGTCCTCCAAAAGCCCTGTGATCGATTTGAGCCGGGGTTCGTCCGTCAAGAGCAGGACGTCTGAACGGGATTCAGCCAGGATCCGCCCCATTTCCTGTTTTTGTCTAGCAGCCCGTGCCCTCGACTTTCCGGCCATTTCACGGAAGTAGGCTTTATCGAACAATCTTTCGTTGAAAAGAAAGAGGGAGGGAACCACGTTGCCACAATCTGAACATACATAGTGAAGGGTTTTGCGTCTCAATCGCCTCTCGCAACAGGTGGATTTTTGAAAAGCGAGAGTGGGATCAAACACATTTCCACATTCACAGCGGCACTCGCTACTCCCGGTCATGACAATCCGGCCACCACATTCCGGACAGAAGTGGACCGAGAGGATAACATCAAAATAGTACTCCCTGGCCAGCACTTTGAATCCTGCAACCGTCTTGTTCAGTTGATTTGCCGCGATGATGAGAGGATTGTCGGTCATTTTCATACGGATTCAGTATCCATCCAGCCTGCCTCATCCCATCCTATTAAAAGATGTGGGGTAATCGAGGCCTCAAGAGACCTGGAGAAACCTTATTCCATAAGAATCTTTCGGTTTTTCCACATCCCGCCTTTTTAATCCACATGCGAAAACTATTTAAGTCAGCAGGTCTCTTCCAGGGTCCGAGGTGATATTTCATGGCGAGACCATACAAATGTCCGTATTGCAACGGCACAAAATCCATATGGAAAGGGTACCGGAGACTGGTCGACGGCAAAGTGCGATTGAAGAAGTGCAAGCTTTGTGGCAGGCGATTTACATCGAGGGTCAAGATCAAGAATGATGGAGCCAACTGACCTTTTCCCGGACGCATTCATCTACAGCGCACCCCGGTTGTCCATCACTGATATTTATCGGTTTAGACAGCTAAGGGGCTTGGAACATACCCTGAGACTGAGATTGAGCATGGCGGCAATTTCCACTTTGGAGCAGGACAAACTGGTGCTAAAGGCGGTCAGGCAGGAAATTCATAAGAGAAAACAGCGGAATTTCCTCATAGATTTAGCAGAATTTCTCTGACAGAAAACGTTCCAAAACCTCTTGTGGCAGGCAACCGGAAATTTCCCTTGTCTTACCGTACCTCCCCTTGGAAACCACTTTCGCATTCACAAGGCCATAAAGATCCAGAAAGTTCATGATTTCCGAAAATCGTCTCTGTGTCAAAGGACGCAGATTTTCGTATGAACATACACGTCCATATACCTGATAAGCATCACCGGTGGAGATTTTCCTGAAGCCATCCTTGGACAGGGCATGGTAACAGGACTTGAGGGCTAGGCGCTGTTGAACGGCCAGGGTCTTGATGACCTCTTCCGTCTTGTCGATTTCCAACCGATCCGCTGCAATATCGACCTCATTTTCCGAGAGCCGGCCGGTGGTTTCTTCGGCAACTTTCACGGCCTTTGCAAGGAGTTCCACCGCTTTTCTGGCATCACCGGTCTCTCTGGAAGCAAGGGCGGCCACCTTTCTGAGTGAGGCCTGTTCAACCTTTTTTTTGTCAAGGGCTTTTTCCACTCTTAGTTTTAGAATCTCAAGCAAATCCAGGGCGTCGTAGGGCTCAAAAATCATATCTGTTTTCTTGAGAAAACTTAGGATCCTCGGGTCAAGCGTTTTTTCCCAGTCAAGCCGGTTGGTTAAAAGTATCAAAATGAGTCTGCATGACACTTTTCTGGGAAGGGTCTTTGCCAAAAAAGTGAGGAAGTCGTCAGAGTTGGGACGAATATTGTCCGCCTCGTCAATCAGAAACGTAAGATACCCGTCATAGTTTCCAAGTGATTCAATTATGGTGGTTTGCATGTATTGAATGGGGATTCCCTTCCTGTATTTTCGGCTGGAACCGTCAAGGGCGATTGCTACCTCGTTCAGAGCCCCAAAATAGGTCTTTGGTGAAGTCAAATCGATATAGCAATAACGAAACGTAATCCCTCTGCCTGAGGCGACCCGTTCGAAGGTAGAAAGTACGTGCATAAGGGTGACGGTCTTGCCGGCGCCGGTAGGTCCGAATACCAGGGCGGAGGTAGGATGCACTCCATCCAGAACCGGCGCCAAATGGGATATAATCCTACTCAACTGTTTTTCGCGGATGTTTCGGTTGAAGATTTCTTTTAAGACTCTGGTTCGTTCATCCTCCGATAGCTTTTCATCATCCAGATAATCCGGGTTGAGAACCAGGGATCTCTTTTTCTGAGTAGCATGGATGGATTCTATGAGAGATTCCGTGCTATCCGGATTCAAGCCGGTTCCATCGGACATTTCCTTCATCTTCATCCACAGGAAGGGACGGTCGTATTTAAGGCTTTTGTGTCACTTTCAAGTGGTCGTCCGATCGTCGGGGTGGGTGAGTAGATTTCCTGTGGAACTTTCAAATGTAAAAACACGCTATCATCATTTATATTTAATTACAATATGGTAAATAAATATATAGCAATAAGCTTCATAACTGTTGCCCCCGAGGAATGATAAACAACCCTATCAAAGAATTGAACAAAGTGCCACTAAAGCCAAAGCCGGTTTCCACAGGAAATCTTCCCCCACACTTCGAATCCCAAAAACCCCGTCATCGGGCAAAAAGAGGGGCTTCAGGCGATTCTCACACCATTTCATTCGGATAAACCATTCGTTTCTGAAATGCCCTTTACATTTCTGCACCCATATTGCATGTTGATACATCCAACAGATGCAGAGGGAGTATGCTCTAAATGAAAATATACCTTGCAGGGCCTTTATTCTCCGATTCCGAACGGGCTTGGCTGGCGGGTATGAAACGCCAAATGGAGTACATCTCCCCGGACATCACCGTCATCTGGCCTTATGACCTTATCCCCCGTGACCACCCGGAGGCCCATGACAGGCGGAAAATATTCGAATTATGCCGGTCTCACCTCGATGAAGTGGACGTCTTGGTTTGTGTTCTGGATGGCCCGCAGGTGGATGATGGTACAGCATGGGAAATCGGGTACTTCTACAGCAAATATGCGAACCGATTGCCCGTAATTGGAATCAGGACAGATTTCAGAAGCGCCGGGGAGACCGAACACTCCGTCGTCAACGCCATGATCGAGTGCTCTTGCAGCAAAATTGTCCATTCATCGAATGAGTTGCTCACGGCTTTAGCCCACTTGAGTCTGGCATGATCTGGTTTGGAGCAAATAGGGGCCATGGAACGCTGCAGTTCCAGAAATAGGCTCTGGTAAGCAGACATGCATATCAGTGCATGAATGAATGAGGAACAGATCACGATCACGTTAAGGGCTTCAATCAAGGTGAAGGTAGGAGATAAAGTGCCTCACATCCTCCGCATTCACCCATTCCTCTTCATCTTCTTCTGACCAAGGGTTTTTACCTGTCTTTGTAGGATAGAATATGAAGACACCTGTCTTTTTGACAATTTCGTCGCCGAAATTCCAATAATCAACTCTTGAAAGGCAGTAAGGATTTTTAGTATCCAAGCAATCAAATTCCCACAGATCATCAGAACCTGTACAACCTTCAGGCTCTCCTATCCACAGCATGTATTTGACAGATGGGTAATCCAGAACGTCAATAGAGTAAGTCCCTTCATATTCCTCCCAGTTGATTACTACGAGATCGGGGTTATATTTCTCCAACGCTTCTTTGTGACCAATTTTTTCAACATGTTCTTGGTGCTTAATAAACGGCCTACTAAAGTTATCTGTCGCATGTATGTTAATGTTTCTTTTCAGAAAGAAAGTCAAAAAGCCATCTCCCGCTCCTATCTCAATAATTCTCTGTGCATTCATTCTTTCTATTGATTCTGCAACATGCTTGATGAATTCCTGTGAAAGGAATTGAAATATGTCTAAAACATTACATGGTGCTTCAAAACGATCATAGCGGTGGCGGTCCCTGCGCCCATCTTTCAATTCGGATGCTATAAATATTTGATTAACAAGCCATTCGTATGAAGGCAATTTTCCTTTGCTTATGAATTCGTTCCAATATTCATATACTTGCTTCCCATGCACTTCTGCGATCTCTTGGAGATATCTCCTGAAATCCCTTTGATACGAAAGAATGTCTTCTTCCTTCAGCGAGAATTCCTCAGGGTCTTGTCTCTTCCATAAGTGTCTGAGACGGTCCTGGCCTCTTGCGCTGATCCATTTGTTTGTCAATTTAGTTATCAATTTGATCCTCCTCACGGTTCAAGCAGTCCAGAACTCCTTACAACCCTTGCCGATATTCCTTAACCCATACCTGTCTACCAGATTCTCCAGCCGGGTTATCTCTTCCCGTTCGGGTCGGCGATCCAATTTTGGATCACGGCAGGCCTCATGCACAGGAACGTACTGATCAAGAATACTCACCCAGAGTTCCTCCCTATATTCGGACAATAATTCTACAACGGGACCGTGACAGCAAGAGCCGTGGCCAGGCAATACCAACATTCTTACGATCACCTTTGCACCTCGCCCGGTTACGGCATCCAGGCCCAGTTTTGCGTATTTTATGTAATCGGTGACGCCGCTAATGCTTTTTGCGCACGTGTCATTGCCGAAAGTCAGGTCAACAAGCCATACATCCGCTATCCTGGCGGCCAAATCATAGAATGACTTGGAACCGTATAAATGGCAATTGAAAACCACAGGTAAAATGAACTGTCTGGGCGTGTTTGCCAGAACCTGGACCACACCGTGAAGCGATTCAGTGGGGTTTAAAAATTCCAGGCAATTGGTCGGGATCTCCTGGTTTAAGAGGTTTGATACTCTGTTCCATGTTGACTGCGGATCTACCGCGGGCAGGCCTGCCACATTCTGCGATTTATGCTCAATACAATGCCTGCATTTCATTGAACAGCCGCAAAAAGGAGTCAAAATGGCCGGATTGAGACATGTTTCTTCAGCAATGGTGATGTGGGGGCTTTAACAAATACCTCATTTCCAAGGCCACAGATCGGACTTATTTCCTTGTATCTGTTCATGCCACATTCCCACCCGCAAAGCCTGCATTCAGCCAGACAATCAAGCGTCAGCGCCTGGAGAATATCGAATTTCGATACGATATCTCCCTTCATAACATCGAGCGGTCCCTGTGGCGGTGCATCAAGAAACTCGTGAAGCTCCCTGATGTCCATCTCGATCAATGGATCCTCCAATTGCACCCTTTGATCCCGCAGTCCCTGGAACCCGGGGGTGAATCCGGCTCCCGGCTGGATACTCTCAACCCGGTAAGAAGGGTCCAACTGTGCAAAGACTTTTGCCATTTCAGGCCCTGGATCATAAAAAACCATCTCATTCTCCACATGATAAATGCGCCCCATTTGCTACCTCCCTCGCCTTACAAGTTCAGGTTCTCTTTGTCTGGAACGACCCATGAGATCCGATACGGTGATGCTTGTGACCGTTTCGGATAGGGGTTTGACTTCCTCAACCTCTTGTCCCAGATTTTGCAGAAGAGATATCAATTCTTCGGTATCGTTACACCGCTGTTCCTGAGTGTGGGTTTTGTTTTGCGGATTATCCGCCTGAAGCGTCAAAGCATTGCTGCCCATCTCCGGCAAAACAGGATCGTGCCGCAAAGAATTCGATTCCGTGTGCACAGTCTGGGGTGCCGGTGATGTCAAAGGTACGTCCGGAATCATGGGTATGTCCGGTGGAAGCGGTAGGTCTGAAGACGCCATGAGCTGCTCACTAAAAGCCTTCTCCGCATCCTTGGCGTAACGGTCCAAAAGAGCCGAGGCGCCCAAAAAACTGAGCAACAAAGCCTCGTCAGGGGTCCTTGACTCTTTTCGCATTTTCCTGAGTATCCGGGTGCTCACAACATGTGCTCTACTCATGTACAAACCTCCTTTCCATGGTAAACGTGACAAGCTTTGCGTTGGCCTGATGGAAAAACGCCGCCCAGAATTGTTTCAGATTCCGCCAGTAGACAGGCGTCTTTTTGGCACTGTGAACCCCCAGGCAGATCACCTGAATGCCCTGCATATCGGGAACCAACCCTTTTTGTGTGACCGTGGCCAAGGCTTTTTTACAATCGATCTGGTTGGGGGTTTCAATGTCCATTTCCCGAGTGCACTGCCTCATGTCACTGAAAAAGATCAGATGCTTTTTTCCTGGCCGGTCGGAAAACAATATGGCCGCCAGATTGGCTGCACCCAAAATATCCGTTTTCTTGGCCGTAGGTTTCAGATCAAGGTTTTTCCATTTATTTAGGAGGCGCAGCTTTTCCCTGGCGAGATTTTCTCCGAACGCACCTTTTTCGCGAGAAACTGTTCCGTCAAGCAGAACATTAGGCCTGCTGAAAGTGCTCTCTGTTATCCCGACAACTTTCAGTTCATCACCGGGGACAAGATTGTTTCGAATAAAATCTTCGATGGACCGGACATTCTTCTGAAACTCCGTCTTCTTACCCGAATAGCCGGTGACTTTTTGGCTGCCTGAAAGGTCCAGGAAAATAATGTTGAGCTGATCCGCCTTTGCCTCTCCTCTCAGAATGAGGAAAATGAGCACCGCCAGAAGCACGAGAATGAGCGGAATTAAGGGTGGAAGGAATTTACCGACCCTATTGGGTTTTACGGCTCCCTGACTTTTCGTCGGCTTGCTTTTTCGCGCGCTTTCAATTTGTTCTTCAATGGCGACCCCCCTCTTCAAATTCGGCAATAAACGCAGGGACCCTCGCATCCTGGGCGGCCATATGCTCAGCAGTGGTTTTCATTTCCTGTCTGAGTGTTTCACGACGGTGGTACAATTTTCTTAGAGGAGCGTAAAAAAGGAGTCTTGATTTGGCATTATGATAACTGATACCCCCAATTATCGTGACGGCGAATGTCAAAGTACTCATCAGCAAGATATAATTAAAACCTTCATTATTGTGAAAGGCATCAGAATTTCTCACCTGATCTTCCAAAGCGGTCTCCGCGGTCATAAAAGACATTTGTTGGAGGGCCTGCCGAATCTCGGCAGAGAAAAAAACCATAAGAGCTATGGACAAAAAACCCATGCATCCTAGAACCAGCTGAATATGGTCATTCAAATGGGGATAGATTTTCCGTAATGGGCCCATTAGTCTATCGACTCCCTCAAACGACATCACCACAATGGCAATGGCAATTGAAGTGGATTCAATTCTGCCCAGTCCAAAGGGCTCGACGATCCAGGAGTTAAAGAAAAACTCCCCCACCGCCGCGGACAGGAGGAGGCTACATGCCCAACAGGCCCGCATAAGATTTTGTCTCAATACCTCCTTTGATATATTCATCTGTCTGAGTTTCTCGCCGATCTCCTTTTCTTCTACCACAAGTGTTCGAATCTTTATCTGGTCACTTTCTTTAATTCTTTGTAAATCTGCCTCGATTTTTGTGACATTGGCGTTCTTGATTTTTTCACATCGCTCCGGACCGGACCGATATGCCAATTTTCCCAATTCGTTTGCGTTTTTTGTCATTGCCACCTCCTTTTCTTTGAAAGGACCTAAATCATGTTTTCTTCGTCACACTGGTCACCTCCCGGCTCATGACGTCAAATAGCTGGTCTTGAAGATTCTTCTCAGCCTTTTCCAAAATTTCGGCTATTTTCGGATTTTCCGGCGCCGTTTTCTGGATGGTTTTTATGTAACCGATGGCCTCCACCAGTATCCTTTTTGACTGATTTCCACGTTTTTTTGCCATTTTCAGGACCTCCTTTCATCATGTGCAATTGTGCAATATTCGACCGATTCCGCCGCAATGATGATCAACAACCGTTTTTTGCTTTACATGACTTTTAGTCGCATAAAATCCCAAGACATTAAGCGGCCTAATGATTTTTCTTAAAGAATCACACCGCGGCACAGATGCGATAAAGAGAGATACTCCCTACCCTAGGTATTAAAAAGGTCTCGCAAAGAAGGAAGATCTGAATGCAGGAAGTCTAATTTTTCGAGGTCAAATGAAGGATTTTCCAGTTTGTTGGGCCCACGATCGTTTGAATGAAAACGAGGCTGAGAGAATTCTTCCGTCAGGAATATGGAAACGGCCCCAAAAACGCAACATATTTAAATTGTATAATTTATCAGAAATACATGCTTACGTCTCTCTTGTTCCCGTTCGACGCGATTCAGCCAAGCGAGTTACTCTCACGCTATTCGGACTGGATCTATTTTTTCGTTGTATTCGCATTTTTTGTATCGATTGCGGGCATCACCCTGAGAAAACATTTTTCCAAAGCTTATCTGAAACCGCTGATATTTTCCGTGGCCATGTTTTTTACCATAGGGGTATTCAAATACAGGCAATCCCTTAAAGCCATTTTTGAGGGCTGGGGTATTCTGGGTGCCATCCTGCTGGTATTCATTACTGCTACAATCCCGTACGGTTTGTGCCGGGGATTTGGAATGACCGGGAAAAAGGCTTTCTACCTGACCTATGTTCTTTTCTATATTCTGTCATGGGTGAAGTTTCCTGAGATTTACTACGAACTTGCAGAGCGTAATCTGGGTCTCGTTAACCTGGCGTTACTGGTTCTCTGCATTTTCAGTGTTTACAAAATGATCAAATCTGTGAAATCGCCGAAGCGTATGGCCGAGGACCTGAACAGGGCCAACCCTTTCAAGCCTGATATCGAGCATGAACTGAGTGTTCAGAACAAGGAGAAGCAGATGCTTAAACGCCGGGCCGGGAAAATTACCGCCGGGGAGCTGCACTCTCTGGACGGTATCGCTTCTGAGCTGGCCGAGATCCAACGAATTGTTGAATGGCGCAAAAACAGCCTTGGTGCTGATGAAAGGCAGAGAATTTCACAAATCCTGAGAGCGATTTCAAAAAATGAAGCGCTTTTTAAAGGGGCGGCCCTTGAACTTGCCAGGTCATTTAAGGGTATCGAGATCATGGACACCAGTGAACTGGATGAACTTAAAAAACGTCTTGAACGGGTCTCTGGGAAAGAAAAGCATGTTCTGCAAAAGGTCATTAACAGGGAGAAAGAGAAGATCAGGATCGAAAGAGCCGTTGTCGATTTTAATGCAAAGACAGATCAATATCTGAATTCCCTTAATGCCTCGCTTGGCGCCGCATCCGCCAAAATGGAAACGGGATACCCTTATGATGCACTGTCCCATATTGTCAGGGCCAGAATCATTGTGAAAGATTTGAAAGAAATGATCAAAGAAGTAGACGCTGTCGAAAACCGGCTCTTGCAACTGATCAATCTCGAGCGCAAGCTCCTCAAAAAAGAACGCAGAATCAGCTGATGCACCGACATGATTGGCTTCGAATGACTCGAAGACCTCTTTCCGGGCATAGAAAGAGGTCTTCGGGTACCGGAGGCTCTGGAGGTGAAAATAATGGCATCGAACAACCAGGAAAAGACAGCTACCGCAAGACAAGTGGGTTATATAAAAGTGCTTCAGCGGGATCTCGGCGTAACGGATTTGAGGCTTTCCCGGAACCTGAGCGTGAAAGAGGCTTCCGGTATCATCGACGCGCTGCTGGGTAAGATGTCGGATTCTGACAAAAACAATAATGTGGCTGAATCTGTAAAGATCAATGAGCCTCGCTTGGGAATGGCCATGAAGGAATGCTTCAGAATCTGGCGGAAATACAGCCGTGATATCTATGAAGAACGAAGGGATCTTTTCAAACAGGAAGTTCTAAAGACCTATTGTCTTTTTACGGAAATTGCTGAAATGGCGGAACAGCTAAAAAAACCGGTTGTACTGGAAGAATGATCTGCCAAGAAAAATGCGGGGTGCTTTCCAGGTCCCGGAAAGCAAAAGTTTAATAATGATAGAAGCCTCCCCGTTTCCACATGGAGGAAAAACCTCTATTGAAAAAGCAAGAGGTGGAAATAATGGATGAATGGAAAACCATAGAACCAGGCGTTTGGAAACCTGAAAAAGAAAACCAGCAAATAACCGGGATTCTCGTGAGCAAGGAACCGAAGAATGAAAAAACGGGTCTTAGCGCCAGGTATTACCTGGACACCAGGGACGGTATGTTTTTTGTTTGGGGCACCGCCGTATTGGACGACAGAATGCAATACGCCAAAATCGGTGATAAGGTGAGAATCACCTACGGAGGGAAGACCACAAACAAACTAAACCAGATGGTTAACCTGTTCAAGGTGGAGGTGGCAGGAGGGGCTGAACCGGGTTCTGAAGAAGGGGCATCTGAATCTCGCGGAAGATTCAATACTGAATAGATTGAAGCGTTAAAATGAGGCCTATAGGGCCTCTGTTTTTCAAAATCGGAATTCCTTGTCATGGCAGTCTATTGTAATAGAAGGATAATCTTTGATTTGCAGTAGGAGGAGCACCCCCGGACACATGATAAAGCCCATACGCTTCACGAAACGGAGATTTCGAGGCGCTTGCCGCGAATTCGATATGATCTCCCTTGTTAATCAGCTTTTCAAGATATTGGGTCTTGCCTGAGAAAGGCTCTTTCAAGAACCCGAACAGATTTTCGATACAAGGGCGGCTTTTATAATCGTCCACGAACCGTACATGATATCTTCTATGTGTGCCGTCCTGGTCGACAATCAGGCCGATGTTACCATCAGGCAGCCTGTATTTATCAATTACAGTGCCCTTCATATGTTCCTGTTTCAATAGGTTCAGCAAAGACATTGTTCAACAAATAAGCCATTGATATTTTGATATTTAAAAAGTTTTCGATTGATGGAAATAGGCTTGCCGAGCTAAAAGGTTTTGAATTCATGTAAGGAATCCAAGGTATGATGTCTTTTGATGGAGAATGAGCATTAAAAGCCTGTTCAGGTGAAGAGATGAGGGACTATGATCGAAGCCCGAGAATATGCAATTCGGTCAAGACCATGCGGAAACACACGAAACAAAGTCCTAGGCAATACAGAAAGGGTTCTATAATCCAGGTGGGTTTTTGACCACTCCAACATATTGTATGACCCCATCAATAAGGAGAACCTTAAAGGACCATCATTGGTAGTGGCAGATACATTCGGTATTCTTGATATATTCAGATCAGTTCAGATTCAAGGTTAGGATAATAAACCTTGACTTTTAACGTGCACGAAATTCGGTGTTAAAGGCCATTTCTGAGCCTTAATTTTCTGGGACCCGACCACCCATATATTGTGGTTGGGAAAAAATCAATTTTATTACAGATATATAGCAGAAATCTGACGGGACATCCTCCAACATCGAGGCTGTACTGGCTTCTCTCGCTACATAAATCTTCATCAACTTAAAAGATCGATTCGCTTCTTGGAATTTCCCTGGTTTGTTTGCATCAAGAATTGAGGCGTGTGAAATTGGGTATCCGGTCGGCGTCTCAGAAGATTGTTGGGAATATCGATTATGATCGCTTCCGATGCCGTTGGAATTGCAGCAGGGCCCTTCAGCATGGCTTTCAACTCCCCCGGCAACCGATCATGATGCACCCACCGAGAAAAACGGTCGCAATCCAAATGTTTACGACTCGCGTCTTAATAGGCCTTCCTCAAGGACCCGAAGCAGCTTGATTGAGTTTACTAGCACCAAAGCATCTATGGAATTAACACCCTGATATATCGGACAAATGCCAGGAATGGCGCCAAACCAGGATCCATATGGTTTTTTTGTTTGTAGAAATTGGAGCCCTATGAAGATTTTCCTCCGGTCATGGAAAAAGCGAGCTTTGTATGTTATGAAAGATCTTGAGAAAGTGCTCAGTAGATTAAGTACCTTTTCGTTTGTTTCGAAGCCTCTTCTTGAAAAGGCATAACAGCGCACTTGTTTCCAATAATTTCATCATATTGAGTGGATCCTTCAAACATATTCGGAATCGACAAAACCTGATTCTTTTTGTTCGTTTTGAAATTGGCTCTATTGGAAGACAATGTTTAAAATATTTTCACAAACAGATGGCAAAATGATGTCTGCCACCTCCGAGGATACCGTGCTTGAGGCGCTTCGCAAAGCCGGGATCAATCAGATTAACGCTTGTGGAGGCGATGCTCGATGCACAACCTGCCGGATTTATGTCATGGAAGGATTGCGTAACTGTCGGTCCAGAAACGAAAAGGAAATGCTGGTGGCGGAGAAAATGGGCTTTCCTGAAGATATTCGTCTTGCCTGTCAGACTCGCATTAAAGGGGATATTACCATAAAACGGCCTGTTATCGATGAACTGGACCTGAAGATCGTCTTAAAACAGTTTGATAATTTGCCTGGCACCAGACTCGGTCGGGAAAAGGAAATGGCGATTCTATTTGTCGACATCGAAAACTATACACAATTTGCCGAGATGTCCCCAGCTTATGATGTCGTGCACGTTTTAAACCGTTACTATCAAACCATGAACGAAATTATTGTGCAGCATAGGGGCATTATCAGTGATGTGGCCGGCGACGGTATTTTGGCATTGTTCGGTTTAATCGAAGAGAGCGAAAATCCCGTATTGGATGCAGTGTACACTGCTCGTGACATGAACGGGGCTTTAACTCAATTTAACGGGTATCTCAAAAAAATGTTTGAGTGGTCCTTTTCGATCAGATCGGGCATTAATTTTGGAAAGATCATTGTGGGCAATTTTGATACCGGCACGATGCGCAAAATTTCCGCCATCGGTGATGCGGTTAATATTGCCAGTCGGATAGAGAATGCAAATAAAGATTTCGACACAAAGCTTCTTATTTCCCAATCGGCCAAACAGAAAATTGAAGGGTTGATAAGGCACAAAAAACTTCATCGCGCCCGTTTAAAGGGCACGTCGGGAGAACACCTGCTCTATGAGGTCGAAATTTAGCGCCCCTCGATTCCTTTGTTTTCAAAAATGCGTGTGTCTAGTTTGAAATGGCACGTAGTTGATAAAGCAAAGGAACTATGAACCATGAGAAGCATGAGACTTCGTAGGTCCACCTAACCTTTTGGGGTCCATGGTGCCGGGTCAACGCTTTTTTATATAGGTCAGAGAGGGAACAATGGCGTTGTCAACGTGGATGGAAGTGCCATCATAGATGATGGAAACCATGCTGTCAAGCATTTGTTTTAACATAGGTTTTTATAAATGAGAAAACGTGAGAAAGAAGCAATCCTAATCTCTTTTTTTAAGAAAAGGGCTAAATATGAGGAACTTGCGGAGAATGTCGTTAACTTTATCAAAAATGATCCTTCATCACCGAAGGAGAGTCTCCACACCATAAACTACCGCGTCAAGGAACCGGCCAGGCTCATAGAAAAAATCGAGGAGGAGAGCAAGCAGACTGGCGTTGAGCCAGGGTCAATTACGAAAGATAATTTTCAGGAAAGGATCGGAGATATACTGGGAATTCGGCTTATCTGTTTGCGTCTTTCAGATGTAGAGACGGTCGAAGCGTATCTTGCCCTGTTGTCAAAGGAAAATATCTTAAAATTCCTACGAAAGCCTATTCGAAAACGAGCATTTGTTCTACCGGTGAACCCCGATGAAACTATTCCCGAAGATCTTGAGCTTCGATATAGCGGATACTCATCTATTCACTACCAGGTAATGCTGGGGGAGAATTCAGATGCAGACGATGTTTTGAAAGGACTTCAGATGGAGTTCCAGTTGCGCACGATTCTTGAAGAGGCGTGGGGGGAAATCGACCACAAATATCGATATCTGCTTACCCGGAGCGGCGTTGAACTTCCTGAATATATTCACGCAGGTTTCTACAATTTGAGCGTATACCTTCAGGCTGCGGCGCTTCAGGCAGAACATCTGTGCAAACAAGCGGAAGGGTACAGGGTTCTGTCCAGCCGGAAATCAAAAGAGAAAAAGCCATCTGCACCTGCTGTTCGTCCAGGTTCGCACGGGGCTGCTATGGACGGCCCTGATCCGGCAACGTTATCCATCCTCAAGGCGGGGCTGGAAAAGACCTTTGGATTTGAGCTGACAGACAGAACCCTCATCTACGTCCTCGAGCGCCTTGATAAATTCGGGTACATCCAGCAGCCTCAAGTTATATTTGAGAAGATTTTGACAAAGGGGAAGCTGCAGGAATTCAGGACTATTTTACGTGAAGTTCTTCATCGGGAAGCTTTTGAGGATAATACCAAAAGGAACGTTGATGTGATCAATGCGGTAAATTTCGCACTGCTCGACGAGATCCAAGGCAGTAGGGTCACGAGGGAAGGATTGAGATCCGTTCTAAGATGGAGGGAAGGGCGGTCAAGATGATAGTATGGCTTTGGGTCGAAGACATCGTTGTGGAGCAGCGATACAGCCCTGTTTTTATCGCTTCCTTGCCCTCGAAACCTTCGCACAACCTCGCGACGAGATAACTGTCAAACAGGCTAAGAATAGCCCGACAATTCGTATTCACTCACTGAAGACCTGCCACGCTACCTAGAGATGTCCACGAGATGGCCATATATGATCAGTGATCATATATGACCGTTTTCTGAATATACGTGATCCAGTCAGGAACCTGAACATGTTCTTGAATATCTCGCCCGTTACACGCATGCCATTGCCAACAGCCGTATCACGGCCCTCAATGAGGGCTGTGCCATGGTCAAAACCAATTCGGGGCTATGGATCGACGGTTTTCAAATAGGTCAGATAGGGAACAATGGCGTTGTTAACGTGGGTGGAAGTGCCGTCATAGGTGATGGAGACCATGGGGACCCCTGTTTTTTTCTCGATGGTTTTGGCCATTGCCTCGGTGACCAGGGACGGGCAGCAGAACGCTGGGCTGGCCTGGACAAACAGGGCAACGTCCGGATATCGCTTCTTTGTATAGAATATCTTCAACAGATTGTCCATGGATTCGCCCGTGTGCTCGATTCTGACATTATATTCCGAGAGAATTTTTTCGGGGCTTTCGTGGTAGGCCGGTTCCGGGTCCAGAATCCTGTGGAAATACCTGAGGTAGCTCTTTTCCAGCCGGGTGACGGTGGCGAGCAATGCCTTGGAAGAGAGAATATCCAGATAATTCCCTTCAAAAAACCACTTTTTGAGATATGCCCTGGCGATCATCTGCACATAAGCGCTATAGGGGGTAACAATCACTTCCCCGTTATGACTTTCGATAAAACGGATGAGATCCTGGTTCATCACGTCATTGTCCCGTACGTACAAATCCCCGAAGATGGCCACTTTCGGCTTTCGTTCGCGGTGGATGTCGATGGCCTCAAATGAGGCGATGACCTCTTTCAGGGCTTCCTCTTTTGATGCTTTTCCCGAGAAGGCGTCCACCAGAAGGGAAACACTTTCCTCGATGACCCGGTCCGTGGCCCCCTTCTGTTTTTCGTAGGGCCTGATCCGACACCCCATTTTTCGAATGAAACCGCCGAACATATGGGCGAAATAGGTATTGATGGGGAGTTTCAGAGAAACGTCCAGGAAGGACATGTCCCCCACGTACACCCGGGTTTTTTCCATGCCGTTTCCGTAGGCATGAAAAAGCCGTTCCAGATGGTGGGGGAACAAACCGATATTGCAGGCGATTTTTGAGGAGACCATCCACAGCAGGGTTTTTTCAGGATCCAGATGATGGTTACTCACATACTCCACAAATTCCTGTGCGATGATGTTCAAAGGGATGCACTGGCCCGTATTGTACCTGAGGCTCTTCTGAATCGTCGTCCGGGATTCTTCCATCAACCTGGCGTCGATCCCTTCCCGCCTTAGATTTGCAGCCAGAAACTGAAACGTGATGTTGTCCCAGTTGGGAATGATCAGCGTTTTGTGGGAAAGGTCTTTTGACGTAACGGGGAAGCGTGCGGATGCGGATACGGGAACCTTCCTTCGGGTTAAGGCATGGTGGTTTTGAAAAGATCGAATGGCGGCTTCGATCCGCGTTTCGTAGCCCACGTTCGATTCGTGTTCATCCAGTTGAAGGATGAGGTAGGGTTTATGATGGGCCGCCATGATCTCCTTGAAATAGTCCATGACGAAGGCGTCCGGCGAGCACCGAAAGGATGTGACCAGAACCGGATAGGCCCTTTCGTTTGTGGCCGTCACCTGGGCCGCCGTAAGAATCTCGGCGGCATAGCGCCAGTGAATCCGCCCCAGAAGTTCCTGAATGGGTACCGTCTCTTCTTGGGAATAGGGCAGCATGTCCTGGTAGTAGACCCGGATCCCCAGTGACGCGAAAATATCCGGTATACTCTTGTTCATGGTCTTTGAAAGGGCGGTATAGGGACGGCCCAGCAGTACCACATGAATACCGTTACGGCTATCCAATTCTTCCCTGTACAAGGCCTTCAATTTCAATAGGCAGGATGTCTGATATTCGCGGGCCGTGTCATAGGCTTTGGATACATCCAGAAACTTCACCGCCTTTGTGACCGCCTTTAGGGTGTTATAGAGTTCGATTTTGGTGTGTAACGTACTGTGAAGATAACGAATGAGCGGTGTCAGAATCCGTTTTTCAGCGTGGTCTCCATGCTGTTTGGATATGAGGGATGGTGCAAACTGCGTGTAATAGCAATACTGGCGCCGCAGCCCTCGCACAGAGGCCTTTTTCTCCAGATAGAAGGGTAGAAAGACCGCATCGGACCTTGTCATCAGATACTGAACATGTCCGTGAAGGGCCACAATGGGCGCGCAGAATTCGGCATCAGCCACATGTTTCCCAACTTTCAGGGCGTCATTATAATTTTCACTGGTGATGGTCCCGATGGAGAGCGCGTCGAAAAACTTCCGCCAGAAGGGGAGATCCTCGAACAGATGGAGGGCCGCGGGAATTCCGATGGTTACCTGCTCCGTGTGCGGTTCATGGAATTTCAAATGGAAAACCTTTTGGCGCTCCTTTAGCAGATCAAAACCGGAAAGGTTTCTGTTCACGTATCGTTGAGTGTCATATTCCCGGCCGCACAAAAATCCGTACGCGACCTTTTCCCCCGCCATATGGGCCACCGTTATCTTGCAGTGGTTGGTGCACAGGTCGCAAATCTCACTGGTAATGTTTATTTTTTTCTCATGAAGAGAAATGCCCCGAAACCTGGTTTGTTGCGACGACCCTTTCTCCCCCATGCCTTCATCCAGAAGGCTCAACGCCGCCCCCATTGCACCGGTCAGATGGCAATATCTGGAAACATGGATCGGTTTTTGAAGCCGTTGTTCAAAGGCCGCCACCAGGGCCATGTTTTTGGCCGTCGCCCCCTGAAAGAAAATGGTGTCGCCCATGGCGCCCATGGTGGCCACTTTAGTGAGGTAGTTTTCCCGAATGGCGTGCAGTGCGGAGGCCAACACCTCATCCACCGTGTAGCCCAGGGAGAGATAGTGGTTCATGTCCCGTTCCATGAAGACGGTGCATCTGTCGCTGACCATGGGGGATTGGCGCCCCTCGGTTCTGGCGGAATAATCGGATAGCGGGCAATCCAGTTTTCGGGCCTGTTCCTCGATGAAGCTCCCGGTTCCCGCGGCGCACACATTGTTCATGACGGAGAAGGTGACACGGCCGTCTTTCATGGTGGTGAACTTGCTGTCCTGGCCGCCGATTTCGATGATGGTGTCCACCTCGGGATTGATCTCACAGGCCGCTCTGGCATGGGCCGTGATTTCGTCCAGAATGATGTCCGCTCCCATGATCTTTCCGGCGAATTTTCTTCCCGAGCCGGTGGTTGCGGCGCCCCGAATCAGCATATGGAATTTCTTCTTAACGGCCATGTCGTTAATGGCGGAAAAGAGCCTCTGGACCGCTGCCACCGGTCTTCCGGCGGTGCCCGTGTAAAAGCCCGCCAGTACCCGTGCCCCGGTATCCAGGAGCACGGCTTTGGTGCTGGTGCTTCCAATATCCACTCCCAAAAAGACGTCACGGTTTACCGGGGGCGTAAGCGTCTCGTAAATGTCCACTTCAACTGGAGTGGAAAGGGTTTTGGTGCCGTTCATATATTCGTATTTTTCAACACCGTCGAATTCGGGATAATGGGAAAGGGTCAATTGAAGGGGGGCATGAAAGTATTCTTTTTTCCCGGTACTTCGGCGAAGCATGTCTTCCGCGAACCGAAAGGGGGTTAAGGTTTTCCCCGGCCCTGCATCCGCCATGAGAAAGGCCACTCCGACGGCTCCGTAAACGCCCGTCTCGTCCACGATGATCTCTTTTTCCGAAATGGCCCGGATGTGATCGACCACAGCCCTGTTTCGGGATACCCCGCCCGTGAAAATGACGGGGTTTAAGGGTTCACGGTCCACGGAAAGCCGGTCCACGATATTCTTCGCCAGCCCGTAACACAATCCGTCACAGATTTGTTCCAGGCTGTACCCTTCCTGCTGGGCGTGGACCAGGTCGGTTTTGGCAAAAACCGCGCACCGGGATGCGATTTTCGGAATTTCCCCGCGGTTGTTTAATGCCTTTTCGCCTAAGGCCCGGGCGCTTTCGAGCCTCAGCCGTTGGGCCTGCTGGTCCAGAAAACTGCCGGTCCCCGCCGCACAGGCGGTATTGGTCTTGAAACTGCGATAGCGGCCTGTCTGATCAAAACCGATGAGACCGAATGCTTCACCGCCCACAACCAGGATGGCGCCGATCTTATCATGAAAGTGCCGGGCCGCTTCGATGATGGCGACCCGGTTGTCATAACGCCGGTCGGCTCTTACGGTCGAAGGGGTTGATGATGTGACGGCGATCCCGCAAATTCTCTTCACATCGAATCCCTTCATCATTTTTATGAAGGCATCTTCCCGGTTGCCGTGATGAAATTGATAGGCGGTCTTAAGCACTCTTCTTTGGAAATTGATTTGGGCGGCCGAGATGGCGACGGAGCCCATATCGATGCCGAGAATGGTGCCATGATCATTCATTGTGCGCCTGTTTGTGATCGAGACATGCATGATCCCCGCCTTTCCATTTGAAGAGGTGGGAAAAATCGGAACCCTTTTATGGGAACGGCAATCCTAAAATTATTGAGCTACTGCATGCATACAGTTAATCAATTCTTTCACTTCAACAACGGCTATGCCGGTTCTAATATCAGACATACCGTAGGGGATGACCAGATCATTGTTGTGAATAATCGCTCCGCAGGTATAAACCACATTGGGAACATACCCCTCTCGTTCTTCCTCACGCGGCGCAAGTAACGGGTCTTCAAGGCGGGCAATGACCTTTGTTGGATTTTCAAGATCGAGCAGCATGGCGCCGATGCAATATTTGCGCATGGGACCCACGCCGTGGGTGAGCACGACCCAACCTTCATCGGTTTCCAGGGGGGATCCGCAGTTGCCGATCTGGATGAATTCCCATGGATATTCCGGTTCCTGTATGATCTGGGCCTCTTGCCAGAAATGGATATTGTCCGAGAACATGATATGATTATTTTCGCCGTCCTGGCGCGAAAGCATGACATAGCGGCCACCGATTTTCCGGGGGAAAAGCGCCATGCCCTTGTTTTGCACGGCTTTTCCGTTGAGCGTAATCACTTTAAATTTGATAAAATCCTTTGTTTCAATCAACTGCGGCAGAATTGTAAAACCGTTATAGGCGGTATAGGTCGCATAATAGGTGACTTCTTGGTTGTCATCGAAAAATTGAACAAAACGGGCATCTTCAATGCCTCTGCTTTCATTTTTCGAAACGGGAAAGATCACCCGTTCGGATATGCGGTGATCGGCGTGAAAACGCACCTCGTAATTGGAATCCGCAAGCCAGCACATGACCTCAAAGGTTCTGTTTTGAATCGATTCGAAGAATTGCGGTTTTTCGCGAAGCATTCCTATTTTTTCCAATAGCTCATTATAGTTAAAATCCTCTGAAAGTTGCCCAAGGATATGGGCGCTGATCTCGTTGCTTCCCCCCATTTCGTTCAGTTTGCGCTGAAAAACATTGCGTTTGTAAAAAGGATCCAATTGGAGATCAGGCGTTTCCACAAAGTCACTGATCGGATCGAAGAAGACCCTGTTGTGCCGGTCAAGAATGCCGCTACGAAAGACAATCGACGAAACGTGGCCTTCACCGGTCGCCCGCAGGCTCATGACAAAACGCAGGCTCCCCTTTTTCAGATGGCCCTGATCCGGATGGGGGACAATGGATGGGTTAAATAGGGCAGCCGATTCAATTGCGTATTCCATGGTGAAATACGCGCCCACAAGCGCTCTTTGGACATCGCTCGGCACTGCATTCCGTGGGAAAGACCCTTTCACCGCATTGAAGTGCCGCTCAAAGACATGTGCAATGTCTTCGTGCCGCTCGGAAAATTCAATCATTATTTGCGCAAGCAAATTTTCGGCCGCTGATTCAGACAAGTCCACTATCCGATTAATTATCTTGGAGATCCGGGACCTGTCATCAACAAGATGAAGCCGGGTGATCACCCGGGAAGTATCCCCTACGATTTTAATCGCTTTCCTTCTGATCTTCGGTTTTTGATGTTTATCAGGGCGCATATGATTAGGTCCTTAATAGGATGGAATCTATTGTTTCGGGTAATTTATAAGGCCGGACGGGGAACCGAGAGACAGATCTCTACCAATTCATCAATGACGGCCGTACCGGCGCACACGACCGTGTCGGCGCCGCCCCAGTATATTTTGACCGTGCCGTCGTCTTCCGGCACAACGCCGCAGGTGAAAACCACATTGGGCACATAGCCGGTCAACTCCCAGGGTTCCTCGGGCTGCAATATCCACTCATCGCAAACGCCGATGATGTGGGCCGGATCATAAAGGTCATGCAGGGCCGCGCCGAGCCGATAGACTGCCCCGGCCATGGTCTTGAAGACCCCATGGTAAATGTGAAGCCAGCCCTTGTCGGTTCTGAAGGGGGGTGCGCCGGGTCCGATTTTCATTTCATCCCAGTGATAGGGCACCGGTTTCATAATCACCCGGGAATCGCCCCAGTGAACCAGGTCGGGAGAATAGGAAATCCAGATGGACCAGGGGGAAATCTCCGAATGGGGCCGGTCCAGACGCACATACCGGCCACCGAATTTTTCGGGGAAAATGACGACGTTTCGAAGGTCGGCCTGAGTGATCAGCGCAATCCGTTCCGCTTTCTCAAAATCCCGGGTGCGCGCCAGGGCGATCCGTACGCCGTGGCGGGAATATGCGCTGTAGGTCAGCAGGTACTCTCCTTCCACAGGACAGATTCTAAGATCCTCGACGCCGAAAGCTTCATATTCGGCAAAAATGTTATCCGTTGAAGGCACAAGAAAGGGTTCGGGATAAACCGTAAATGAAAAGCCGTCATTACTGTCGGCCCTTCCGATGATGGAGCGCCCGTTGTGCAGATGCGACCTGAACAGCATAATGTAACGACCGTTGTGTTTGACGACGCCGGCATTATGAACTGTAGCGACCGGATAGGGGACCTCCTTTCTTGTCAGTATGGGGTTTTTCTCGTAACGCTTGACGATCGGTTCCTTAGACCCTGTTGTAATCATCCTCCGACCTCTCTATGTCATCCTCTCCAAAGTAGTCTCCGGTTTGGACTTCGATAAATACGGTATTTTTCGAGCCCGGATTCCGAACACGGTGCCAGGTTCCCACGGGCAGATCAATGGCCTGGCCTGGTCCACGTTCGATCTCTTCACCATTTTTGGTCACCACCGCCTTGCCGCTGATCACATACCAATGTTCGGAGCGCCGGAAATGCCGCTGGTAACTTAAACGCCCGCCGGGGTAGACGTTGATGCACTTGATCTTGTGGTTCGGGCTGTCCGAAAGGATTTCATAAAACCCCCATGGCCGTTGGTCTTCACGGTTTGTCTTCTCAAGCAGTTGTTCATAAACGGCGATATATTTTTCCACCATGATGTCAATGGTGAAATTGTCTTCCACTGTTTTTCGGCAGAATGCCCGGTCAATCCCTTTGACACGTGCAACCGCTTTGATTGCCTCGTCGGTGTTGGAAATCAGGAACCCGTTCTTTCCGTCCTGAATAAGCTCGGACATGCTGCCGCGGTTCATCGCAATAACCGGGGTGCCGCAGGCCATCGATTCAATAACGGAAAGACCGAACGGCTCGTTGAAATTTATGGGATGCAGCAGTGCGGCAGCCTTGCCCAGAAGATCATTTCGTTTTTCAGGACCGACACTTCCCGCATAGATGACCTGCCGATCGTCAATAAACGGTTTTACATGTTTTTGGAAATAATCCTCATCCTGAATTATGCCCGCCATGACGAGCTTTCGCCCGCAGGCACGTGCAATCTCGATGGCCTCCTTCGCGCCCTTATCATGGTGAAACCGGCCGAAAAACAACAGATAGCCCTCCGATTCGGCCCGAAAATCAAACTGCCGGATATCAATGCCGTGATGGATGGTTTCAATATAATCGAGATCCGGCGATCTGTCCGCATCGCTGATGGAAACATAAAAGGTTTTGCCGTTGTATTTTTTGTAAACGGGCAGAATCCCGGGCGATGAAAAACCATGAATGGTGGTCACAACCGGTGTGGTGGTAAGACCGGCATAGGTCAGCGGCAGAAAATCAAAATTGTTGTGGATAATGTCAAACAGGCCGGCATGATCAAATAGCTCGGAAATATGCAGGCACTCCCAGACTTTCGGTATGAGTGAGCGGTCTTCTTCATAGCCCCGCGGGCAAACAGCATGCAGCGTTCCACCGGTCTCGGAATCCCCGGTGGCGAACAAGGTGACTTTATGACCCCGCGACACCAGCCCTTCGGTTATCAGGGATGCCACGTTTTCCCAGGGGCCGTAATGCCTCGGCGGTGTGCGCCAGGCGATGGGCGAGAGCATTGCGATATGCATATCTGACAATCCGTACCGATTAGCCTTGCCGGCCTCTTTTTTCTGGGGCTAATTCAGAAAGGTTAGCGAATGGCTGGTTCAAAATTTCATCCGCATAAAGTTTTTGTAATGTCATCAACGAAATCAGCCAAGCGAGGGAGGACTCGGCCCCTTCATTCTGGTTAATGCCGTCCGCCGTCAATCCATCCCGGCAGCCGCCGGTCTTGGGATCATAGAGCGGCATGTTCAGGTCATTGTGTCCTAAAAACCAATTGAAACACATGACGGCGTTGTCGAACCATAATTTATCCCGTGTGACATTAAAGGCCTCCACACAAGCTTCAACCATGGTGTTGACCTCAATGGGCTGCTGATCGAAACGGGCTCTGAATTCATTTTTCTTATACCATCCGTTGCTGCCGATGGGCACGAAGTGATGTTCTTCGGTCTGGACGCCAAGCAACCACTTCAGGGACCTGAGTCCCATATCAATCATGTCGTTGCGTTGCATCCGGCGGCCGGTCAACAATAGGGCATGGGGCAGTTTGCCGTTGGCATAGTTCAGTGCGTTCTCAAGCCAGGGCCAATCGTCTGTTTCATTGTTTTTAAACTGATCGAAAAGTCTGTCCGCAAGAACTTCAATGACCCTGCGCACAACACTGTCGCCGGAGAATTTATCCAGATATGCGTTCATACCCACCAGACAAAAAGCGACGGCACGGGGGGAATGAAAATTCTCGACAGCGCTCAATGCTTTTTTGAAAAGGGTTGTGCTCATGGCCAGATACCCCGGATCAATAAGAAAAGACACGGCCTTGCCAAGGCACCAGATGGTTCTGCCATGAGAATCTTCGGACCCGATCTCCTCCATCCACTGCCGCGAATAGTTCATGAAATTGCGAAAGCGCCCCTTTTTTTCATTATAGGCGTACAGCAGAAACCCGAGATAATGACCACTGAGATAATCAAGGCCCCAGCCGTTCGTGGGCAGATATTTTTGACCCATGGCGGCAACCAAGAGCGCCCTGGCATTATCGTCGGTGCAGTAGCCGTGTATGCGGTCGGGGATGGTATAGGTGGCGTGTTGCAGGATGCCCGTATCATCGGTTAAGGCTTTCAGGTGATCGAGCTTGATCTCCGGCAGCTCGAAATTCGTGATGGCCATGATATTTTCAACATAGGAATGCCGGGGCCGGGGATTTCGAGTGCGGTTTTGCCGAACCTCATTGAAAACCTGAAGATATTTTCGGGAGACTTCCTTCCAGACCGCCCCGCGACTGAAAGTATAGGCTTTTTTTCTGATGGAGTGCCGCTCTATATCGTTATCAAAAAGTCTGTTAATCTGTTCCCCCATGGCACCGGAATCGTTGAAAGGAACAATCAGCCCCCGCCCTTCGGCAAGCATCTCGGTGGCATACCAGTAGGGCGTGGAAATAACGGCTTTGCCGGTGCCCATGGCATAGGCAAGGGTCCCGGAGGTAATCTGAGCTTCCTCCAGATAAGGGGTGACGTAGATATCGGCGATGCCCAAAAACTCGCATAACTCTTTCAGTTCCACAAAACGGTTTTGAAAAATGACATGCTCGCCCATATGGAGTTTATGCACAAGCTGCTGCAGCATGATGCGGTATGCATCTCCATGATGCTTTAAAATATTCGGGTGGGTCGCGCCCAGAACGATATAAACCACATCCGGGTGCTTCCTGACAACCGCGGGAAGCGCCTCCAATACATTTTCAATACCCTTATTGGGGGAAAGCAGACCGAATGTAAGCAGTACTTTTTTGCCTTCCACGCCGAATTTGTCTTTGTAGAAGTTTGAGTCAATAAACGGCGTATCCGGAATACCGTGATGGATAAAGGCAATTTTATCCCCGGGAACCCCGTAGATGTCTTTGAGAAAATTAACGGCCTTTCGGCTCATCACCACCAGTTTGTCCGACAGATCGGCTAACTTGCACATGACGGCCCGATATTCCGGCTCGGGGTCCTTTAAAACCGTGTGCAGCGTCGTCACCACCGGCATGCGCAGATTACCCAAAAGCTTCAGGAGATGGCTTCCGGCGGGTCCCCCGAAAAGGCCGTATTCATGCTGTACGCAGACAATATCCGTCCGACTGATGTTGAGATATTGAGATGCCACGCTGTAATCGGACAACTTGTTCTGGTTGATCTCGAAGCGAACTTTATCAGGATAGGCATATCCCTCGGGTTTGTCATTCATAGCAGCCGTCCAACAGTGAATATCGGGGGCTTCCAAGGATATTGCCTCGACCAGGTCCGTAGTGAAGGTTGCGATACCGCACTGCCGGGGCAGATAGTTGCCGATAACGGCAACCGACTCAATTCCCTCGTAATACTTTATTACGGATGTCATGGCTGCGACTCTCTTGTTTTGCGTCTATTTTTCATTTTCCCAAATTGTCTTATTCTTATCCCTCTTTTGCTGCCGTTTTTCCTTTGGCGTTTGCTTGGCTCTTTTCTGTTCTTCTCGTCTGCCTTTGTCTTTCTTCCCTTTGTCTCCCATTTGAGCGCCTCTTCCTTTCAGGAAAATTCCTGTCTTGGCTTTACAAATCTTTCATCACGTGTCCCCGACCAAGGGGACACGCTTTGATTAACCGTCCGTTTTTTTCTCGATAAGGGGTCCAAGCCCGTCCGCACATGCACGACTCACGTTATAATCAGGCTTTTCCGTTTGGCCGGGCATTTTGTCCCAGCCCCCTTTTTCGATGTATTCACCCCTTTTCCAGGACTCCATAGCTCCCAATTCTTTGAGATTCTCCTTATGGTTGGGTTCCGCCATGAATTGACCAACGCAGATCTCCGCCTGGTTTGCCAGGACCGCTGCGTCCGCCATCTTTTGGGTTGTACCGGAGGTCGTCCATCCCCCCCACGCAAAACCGGTGATCATTACAATGATTGCGCCGACAATAATGCCCCAAACGCCATACTTAATTTTACTGGCACTTTCCTCTTTCATTGTTCCTACCTCCTTGAATTTGGGTTACGCTTTTTTTAGTGACACCTTCATGGCGCAACTCCTGTTGTGGTTAGAGGACGACAGGGCTCTACATATCGCACAACCACCCGGGCTGTTATGCTGCAATTGCCGCATCCGAAGCCGACTTCACATCCGACGGCACATCTCGTTCAAAATGATCAAGTGCCATCGCCACCAGAGCATCCAGAACTTCCTGTTTTGGAACCACATCCTTTACGATGTTATGAACCTGGGACAGGGAGTATCCTGCCTCTTTGGTATCGGGGTGGTCAGCGATGATGTCTCTATACAGTTGGAATGCCTTGGGCAACTCCTTCGTCTTGTAGTGCGCATCATGAGCCGTCGTGTACTGCGTGCCCGCTTTTGTATCGCTATTGATATTTTTCATGGTTAATCCTCCAATCTCACAGCGAACATGCGGTCGCCATCGCTTGAGTGCAAGTACCCTCCTCACAAGAACATCTAAAATTTGTTCCGCTGTCTTTATTTAATGCAAAGTTAATACCATAAATCTAATTTTTGCATTTTTTCTCCATTATACTGATTTTTCATAAGAAACAATGAAATAGCGCTGACGGGAGACGTACAAACGGGTCAACAAGGATGGTCATATTTGACCTATGGTCGCATATGGCCTATTTTCCTGATCCACCCCTCCAATTCCTTTTGGCGGCGCTTTTAAGACACACTGCCGAAATGAGCTGTCAGCGGTTATCCTTTTCCTACAATTTATGGATCTCTTTGTTCATACGCCTTTCATGAAGGGATTTTTTCGCCAGTTTCGGCAAGGCCAAAATCGCCACAACGGCGCCACCAATGATAAAGGAATAAACAATCAAGGCTGTAATGGATACCTCAAATGCCATGTGAAAAATTTGAAATCCAAGGGTACACTGTTTTGTATGGCAGTGATGATAATTACCATAAGAAGCAAAAAGGTAATGCCTAGCGAAAAGGCCATGATTCGCCTCCTTTCCATGGGGAGCAGGGTTTCTGTTTTCGCTGTTCTTTTTGGTTTCCCATAAAAAGCGCTTGAACGCTTCCATCAAGCGGCTGCCGTCAGAAGTGGATCTTGCGGTTCAATCCACTTTTGAACATCGGCTGCATCTTGATGCGCCTTTTCCAGGGCCAGTTCAGCCAGAAATTCGAAAACATCCATGCCTTGAAGGTCGGCGGCTTTCTCACCCCGAAGATATTGTCCGAACCAATCCAGGTCCAGATCGCGCTCTGGCGAAAAGGCGCCTTTCTTCATACCCAACAGCAGGGTTCTTTCATCGAACAGGATGAGATGCTTAAATGGGGGAAAATGGCCGCTGTCAGGCTTTGCCATGGCAAAGGTTTGCAAATCATTGTCCGTCGGCCCGAAGAACAAGCGTTGAAAATTCAGAATTTCAAAAAAGAAGCCCAGACATTCCTGAATCCGCTCAATGGATTTTCGGTCCAGCCCACGGCGTGCATCCTCAAGGAGCAACGCCATGTCATCCCCGGTGTAGGTAAAGTCCAGCAGAGCCAGTGCGTCTGCATGTAATTTCTGAAGCGATGCCTTGCCCTTACTGATGATGACATCCTTGTCGTTCATGATTTTCCGGATATTTCTAATGCTCACCATCTCATGCCAGCAAGGGCTTTTGCGGAGGACCACGTCATGCACCGTGGTGCGGTAAATGGGCAAGGCGTTGTCCAGGACCAACACCTCCATGATCTCACCCGTCCAAGGGCGTACATAGAGCTGGAGATCCCTAACCTTTTCATGCTTGAAATCGGTCATATGAAGAAGCTCCTCAGTGAGGACCTTGTCCAACCACCACTTTCCGGGAGGCTCTTTCATGGTGGAAATCAGCTTTTTAACAAGCTTGTCGATCTTCATTTTGATCTTCAGGTTCTCTTTAAAAGACATGACGGTATTCCTCCTGTGGGAATCTGCCTTGAAAGTGTTGACGGTGCGTGGGTCTTGCTCACTTTTCAGTGTACCTCCTCGCAGCCAAAGGATGGTGAGGCGGCGTGATCCAGACAGGCTGAGAACGCCTTCAGACTCCTGTCAACCGCTCTTTTGCCGAAAAGGCCGACCGCCATGTAGTGGAAATCCAATTTTGCCAGATGCCTGAAGACATACTTCCACGAATAGAAACGTCCCATCGCCTTGAGGGTCTCAACCTGCAGGGTGGCCGGCGACATGAGCCGGGGCTTGTAAACCACATGCTGAACATCATATTGACGCCAGTCCGTATGGAGCAACCTTCCGTTCTTCGTCATCTCGTCAAAAAGCGACGTTCCCGGCAGCGGTGTAAGGATCATGATCTGTATGGTGTCGATAGCTAGGCGTTGTGCAAAATCGACCGTCTCTCGAATGGTTTTGACGTCATCGGTTTCCGCGCCCAGAACAAACATTCCGTGGATGTGAATGCCGTGATCCCGCACAGCTCTGATACAAGTAACGATATCCTGCAGGTCCTGATTCTTATGATACTCTTCAAGGGTCCTGGGATTGATGGATTCAAGACCGATAAACAGCGTATCGCAGCCTGAATCAGCCATCAGGCGGAGAAGTTCCGGATCCCTGCCCACCTCGGTCCTCACCTGTGCAGACCACCTTGTCCTTATTTTTTCAGCGATCATGGCTCTGAGAATCTGTTTTGTCCTTGTTTTGTTGGCGGCAAAATTGTCGTCGACAATGAACTTGACCGCTTTGGATACCGATACGGCATGTTTCAATTCCGCTAATGTACCCTCAACGCTTTTACAACGGTATTTCCTTCCGAACATTCCGATGACCGAGCAGAAGCTGCACTCGTAGGGGCAACCCCTCGATGTGGCCACAGGGTAGGTATTGGATGGGGTCCAGTTATGGACAAGGGAGAAATCGGGTGTGGGAAGGCTGTCGAGGTCTTCAAGAAAATGCCCGGCAGGGTTGTGGACAATTTTCCCTTCCCGATCCCTGTAGGAAAGTCCTTTAATATCCTCCAGGTTCGGAACCCCTTTGTCTATGTGTTCAAGCAGTTCCACGAGGGCATTCTCCCCTTCCCCCCGTATGACGAAGTCGGCATAATCCATCGCCTCATCGGGAAGAAAGGTGGGATGCGCACCACCCATAATCACCGGGATATGCAGGGCTCTCACTCTTTTCCCCATTCGGTATGCCCTGATGGCTGTCGAGGTTATGGTGGAAATGCAAACAATATCCGAGCGCTCAATGAATGACCAGTCCGGTGCGGCAAGGTCCTCTATAAACGTCTTTACGTCGTATCCTCTTTCTCTGAGAATTGTAGACAACAGCACCGCACCAAGGCGTGGTATGGGGAATTTACTGAAGATGTGCAGGCCGGGTGCGCTCGGCTCGATAAATGATATCTTTTTTGTTCCCATGGTTTTTTCCTCCCAATTTCAAATGGAAGTCTATGCTTTACATACTAAGACCGTTCTATGATGATATGTCCAAGGTTCGTGCCAAACTGGGCACGCTCGCCGTCATTTGATTTAACCAATTGTTTTCTCTATCAATTACCAAACGCCAAATATTGGCGGGTAAGGCCATGTCGACTGAAACAGTGGCCATATTTGAAAAATGGTCAAATATGGCCATTTTTTTCACTGCCCATACCGTACAGCCCTGACATAATGGGTAGTGTCCTTATAACGCCAGTCGTCTTTGCCAAAGTGGAAATACATGGCCCAGGCATAATAGGGGAAGTAGGAGTGAGGGGTCTTTATAATCCTTCACCCCGTCTCTGTGACACTTGACCTATGTCCTTTCATCCGTCCAGAATCTCCCGCACCTTCATCAGAAGTTCCATCGAACGGTGTTCAGGACGCTCTCGGCGAATTCCCGGACTTCATCCGGGAATTCCTGAGATATTGTTACGGTTCTTTCCCCGACCATTTTCCATCACCTTGCTTACGGACTTTTTCCTTCCGCCATTAATTCTTCCACTTCAAGACTGTTCAAGGTCTCCTTCTCAAGAAGGGCCATCGCTATCTTGCGAAGGGTATCCAGATTATCCTTAATGAGAGTTAATGCTTTTCTGTGGGCTTCGATGACAATGTCCCTCACCTCTTCATCGATCTTTTGTGTCGTCATCCGGCTGTATTCCCTCTGCTTGCCGAAAGACCTTCCTAAGAATACCTGTCCTTCCTCTTTGCCGAAGGTAAGGGGGCCCAGTTCCTTGCTCATACCGAACCTGCAAATCATCTTTTTTGCCAACTGGGAGGCTTTTCGAATATCCGTTCCCGCCCCGGTTGTCTGGGTATCGAATATGATCTCTTCCGCAGCCCTTCCTCCCATCAAAATGCAGATGCTGTTCAGAAGGTCATTTTTGGGATATGTGTGTCTTTCGGACATTGGAAGCTGCTGGGTGAGGCCGAAAGATCGACCCCGGGGAATGATGGTGACCTTGTGAATGGGGTCCGTACCGGGAAGAAGCCTTGCCAAAAGGGTATGCCCCGCCTCGTGATAGGCCATTGCTTCTTTTTCCGTTTCAGAGATGATCATGCTTTGGCGCTCGGGCCCCATCATGACCTTGTCCTTGGCGTCTTCAAGGTCGACCATTTCCACGCTATCCTTTCCCCGTCTTGCGGCCATGAGAGACGCCTCGTTCACCATGTTTTCGATATCGGCGCCCGTAAAACCGGGGGTTCCCCTCGCAAGAATTTTGAGATCAACATCATCTGATAATGGATTCTTTCTCACATGCACTTTCAGGATGCCCAGTCTTCCCGTTATGTCGGGAACCGAAACCACCACCTGTCTATCGAACCGACCGGGTCTCAACAGCGCCGGATCCAGCACGTCGGGCCGGTTTGTGGCCGCTATCAAGATGACGCCTTCGTTGGATTCAAAGCCGTCCATCTCCACCAGAAGCTGATTGAGGGTCTGTTCCTTTTCGTCATGCCCGCCGCCCAGACCGGAACCCCTCTGGCGACCCACCGCGTCGATCTCATCCACAAAGATGATGCATGGCGCGTTCTTCTTGCCCTGATTGAAGAGATCCCTGACCCTTGAAGCACCCACACCCACAAACATCTCCACAAAATCCGATCCACTCAAGGTAAAAAAGGGAACGCCCGCCACGCCGGCGATGGCGCGAGCCAGCAATGTTTTGCCGGTGCCCGGCGCCCCCACCAGCAGAACCCCTTTCGGTATTCTTCCCCCCAGGCGCGTGAATTTTTTGGGATCCTTTAAAAAATCGACTATTTCCTGTAATTCATCCCTTGCCTCATCGATTCCCGCCACATCTTCGAAGGTTACTTTTCCCCTGGCATCCGACATGAGGCTTGCTTTGCTTTTTCCAAAGGACATCAGTTTTCCATTGCCCCCTTGCATCCGGCGCATGAAGAAAATCCAGACGCCGATCATTAAAAGCATGGGAACCCAAGAAAGGATCGTCCGGAACCACGGATCATTGTCCGCGGGCTTTGCCCATATCTTAACCCCTTTGCTTTTGAGCAACGCCATCAATGCGGGATCTTCCGGAGCGAAGGTATGAAAGGCGCCTCGGCCGGTCATACCGGTTATATCATCCCCCTGCAGGGTGACCCGGGTAACGCTTCCGCTCTCAACCATGTTCAAAAAATCGCTGTAATCCACAGAGGCGCTGTTTCCGGGTTCGTTGAGCCCTCGAAACAGCATGAGCAGCATGAAACCGATCATGATCGGCATAAGAATCTTTTTATAGGACGGGTTCATTTCAAAATTTCTCTCTCTCCGAAGGGTCACTTGCCCCTGATGATATTGACGGCTTCCGTCCCTTCCGAATGGGACACGGTATGGATTTTCATTTCCAAGGGTTTGGCCAAAAGGCTCTTTGTCCCGAGCAGAACGCTGAATCGCTCGGACCTGATATGACGTTCCAGATCTTCACGGTTTTCCCACTCCTCCATGAGATGGATAGCCGTTTCACCGTCCATTTGGAACAAGACCTCGTAGCTCAGACATCCCTTCTCTCTTCCCGCCGTCTCGGTCATGGAGAGGAGTGTCTGCATGACCTCTTTTTGTTTTTGCGGAAGTACGTCCATTGTGATCCTGAAAATAATCATAAGGTCACGCTCCTCTTCAGATATAAAGGACTTAAACGCCGGACTCTTTGACCCACCTGTTGAAAATTGATGAGGCGACAAGGCGGGGAATTTTGCCTATCGGGCATCCCCGATGCTGTTGGATGTCGATTCTCCCTTGAACAGCACGAGATTTATGGATCCAATTTTCGTGCCAGGGATGCTTTTCCCCGAAAGATCAGGGTATCTTGTTGATTCCAAAAGGGTAATGGCTCAGGGAAACTGCGAGGAAAGTTCGAAAGGGACTTGAGATGGGGCCATATTTGACCACTGGCCATATACGACCGGACGTTTCTGATTGTTGGGGTGGGGGATCAGAAAATTTTGAGAACATTTTCATGGCTTGCCTATGCCCAGTTTTCGCATACGGGCCCGCAAGGTGCTGCGGTTGAGTCCGAGGATCTCGGCCGCCCCGTCTTTTCCGCTGACTTTCCATTGGGTTTGATGGAGGATTCCCAAAATGTGGTTGCGCTCCACGGTTTCCAGGGTTTCCCGAGGGGCGGGGAGGTCCCTTTTGGAAGGTTTCAGCTCGTCCACCAGGCGCAGTTTGGGCCCCGAGGAGTTGATCACCGCACGTTCGAGGACATTCTCCAGTTCCCGAACATTGCCGGGCCACTGATAATCCTTTAAAACCTTCATGACCCGTGTTGGAATGATCTCAATTGATTTGCCCATCCGCTTGGTGATCTTTTTGACGAAAAAGTCCACCAGGAGGGGGATGTCATCCGATCGATCCCGAAGGGGCGGCATGGTGATGGGAAAAACATTCAAGCGGTACCAGAGATCTTCACGGAAACGTCCTTTTTGGACTTCCTCTTCCAGATTTCGATTGGTGGCGGCAATAATCCGCACATCAATCTTGATGGTACGGGAACTGCCCAGTCGTTCAAACTCACCATCCTGGATAACCCTGAGTAGCTTGGCCTGCAATTCCAGAGGCAGCTCACCGATCTCATCCAGAAAAAGGGTGGCGCCGTCGGCGACCTCAAATCGCCCCAGATGCTTGGCGTGGGCGCCCGTAAACGCGCCTTTTTCGTGTCCGAACAACTCGCTTTCAATGAGGTTTGAAGGGAGTGTGGCACAATTCACTTTCATCAAAGCACGCCCTTTACGCAGGCTCAACTCGTGAATGGCCCGGGCCACCAACTCCTTGCCGGTGCCGGTCTCACCCAGAACCAGGACGATGGTATCGCTTGGTGCGATTTGTTCAACCTTGTAGAGAATGTAATTGATGCCATCGCTTTGACCGATAATGTTCTCATGGTTGTATTCCAGCTTGATTTCTTCTTGTAGGTACGCCCGCTCAGCTTCAAGTTGTTCTCTTAATTTCTCTATTTCGTAAAGTGCGGTTTCAGCGGCTTGTCTGCCTTTTTCCGCTTCTTCCCTTGCCATTCTAATTTCGGACGTTTTCTGCTCAACAAGTTCCTCAAGATGCCTTTTGTAATATTCACGCTCAGTCACATCCTCTATGGCCAACAGAATCAGTTCGGTTTTCTTCGCGCCGCTGTAAATCCGCCTGGCGTTCAAATGCATTATCTTTTTACCTATCGTCAAAAAGTCATGTTCCACCTCAAAGTCGTTAAATATGGAATTTTGAGGAAGAATATCTTCAAGCAATTCTCTAAGCCTGGGGATGTCCCATTGTCGGTTGCCAAGATCATATATGGATATCCCATCGGTTTCCTCCGGCTTGACCTTGAAGGTTCGGTAAAAAGAAAGGTTGGCTTTTAGAACCTTTAAATTAGAGTCAAGTACGACCAGGGGTTCACGAATCGAATCTGAGAGGCTGCCGAAAATTTCGAGAAATGGTACCATAATCATTCATTGTGCTCCTGTTCGTAATCGAAGATGTAACCCACGGAGCGAAGGCTTTTGAAATAGACCGGCTCTTTGGGGTTGGGCTCAAAATACTTCCTGAATCTGACCATGAAATTATCTACGGTCCGGGTGGTGGTCCCTCTGGCATACCCCCATCCGATTTCCAGAAGCTTTCCTCTGGAAAGGGGTCTTCCGCGGTTGGCGATAAAAAGCCTCAAGAGTTTTGCTTCCTGTTCGGTCAACTTGATTTCACCGGAAGGGGTTTGGGCTTTCAGGGTTTCGAAATCAATTCGGTTCTCTCCGAATTGATAGACCTTTGGCAGGGACGAAAGGCTGTTCTGGACGGAATCTTTTTCTTTGGACCAGGTCCCCCGGGTCAAGAGCCGCTTCACCCGAAGCAGGAATTCATCCAGGTTAAAGGGTTTGGCCAGATAATCGTCCACGCCGTAGGTGAATCCCTTGACCCTGTCGTCGGGATCGCCTCTTGCGGAAAGGATCAGGATGGGAATCCGCTCATCCTCGAGACGGATTTTTCGAAGCACCGACAGACCGTCGATTTCAGGCAGCATGATGTCCAGTACGATCAGATCGGGCCGCCACTGTTCCCAGGTTTGCAGGGCCGACGTGCCGTCCATAGCGATCCTCACGTCATACCCCTTGAGGGCCAGGTTCAGTTTCAACCCTTCCGCCAGGTGTGCTTCATCCTCGACCACAAGGATTTGGGGTTTAGGGGCGCTCATGGATCTCCTCTTTTTTTCGGGTCTTAAAGGGTTTCAGGGGCAGAACCAGGGAAAAGACAGCGCCTTTTCCGCTTCCCCTGGATTGGGCCGTCACTTTTCCCTTATGAAACCGGGCGATGCCTTCGACCAGATATAAACCGAGCCCGGTCCCCTTGGCGGTCATGTTTTCCGCGCGCCCGATCTGGTAAAATTTCTTGAAGACTTTTCGGAATTCGCTCTTTGCCAGTCCGATGCCGTTGTCTTCGAAACGAATGAGCAGTTTTCTCCCTTTGGACTGAAAGGTTATAGCCAGGCGGGGAACCGCGCTTTCATTGTATTTGAAGGCGTTGGTAAAGAGATTCATCAACAGTATTTCGAATAAAGTGATATTGATGGGGTAGAAAAATGGTTGGCCGGAAGGATTGCCGATGCGCACTTCACACCCGTCAAAGAGGTGGCGGTTTTTTTCGGCAAAGCGTTCAATGGTTCCCACCAGATCTTTCCTTACGAATCTTCCACCATAGGTTTTGCTTTCGATTCTTGCCAGATCCAGTATGCGGTTGATGTTATGGGTCAGACGATCCACGTCCTGGACCATGTAACCGATATATTTGAGCTGGTCCTCACGGGGAAGCGTATAGGCCTTAAATGTTTCCAGATACAGTTTCAGGGAGGTGACGGGGGTCTTCAGTTCGTGCGTGAAATTATCGATAAAATTGCGCTGAAGACGGTAAAGCTGGAATGTCTTCTGGTTGTAAACAAAGATAATGAAGATGCCCATGAGAATGATTCCCACGAGAACGGAAAGAACCAGGATCACCATCCAGGTTTGCGCGGTGAGGACCTGATCCGAACCCAGATGGGCCTTTTCCGTGAGGTTGGCAAGCCCCGCTCTCACTTCCACATACCAGTAGATATACAGCGTGAGGGACAGGGCCACGGCCACAACGGACGAGACGAAAATGAGGATCGGATGAAGGAACCACTTTGATTGGCGCATGATCCATAGCTCCCTGATGACCCGCTATTGCGTCGCTGCGTCGGCCAATGGGGGATTGCTCCATTTTGTTCATGAGTCTATTCCCATGTTGGGACGAATTCAACCGTTAAATTCCTGGGATACCCGGGCGTTATCCGCCACGGCCATATGTGGGGATCCATCATGAGCGCTCGGGTTGTTCCGCCAGGCGGTAGGGGATCTTCGGGATCGCCCCATCGCTAAAAAAGGGTTTGGCCGATCGGTTCTCCTGTGGGGGAACTTTATACTGCCGGCGATAGGATGTTTTGGGTATTCTCACATCACTGATGATGCGACACCGCAGATATTCCTTTATGCTGAAGAAAAGAACGGCCAGTGACGGTACCAACGTTCTCAGATTCACCCTTCCGAATTCCAGACGGTAAGCTTTCTTGATTTCCCTCAGCAGGGTCTTGCTTCGCCGGTTTTGCGCAAAGAGGGTTGAGGCCGGGAGAAAATATCGCGTCATTTTGAGTCTTTTTTTGAAATACGGTAAACGGCATTTCACCCTTCGGTCGGAATGGCTGCTGCAATATTGATAACCGGCCAAAGTGGTCTTTATGACCCGGAGCATGGAAGCGCCGTTTCTGATATAGTCCGTATCAAATGCAAGACGCAGAAATTTTTCCGATTCATCTCTTGAAAAATGATCATGATGAAACCATATTTTCCCCTGACCGTGCTGGGATTCATAAGGGACATCTTTGACCAATTTTCCATCCCTTTCATAATCATCGTAGAGCTTTGTTCCGGGAATGGGGCCCAGCGGAGAGAATTGCACATAATCAGGACCTAGCGACGTGACAAAGTCCACATCCTCCCAAATGGTCTTTTTATCGTGTTTCTCACTGAAAAGAATCAATGATGCCAGAACGCTGATGCCCCGTTTCTTTAATTCCTTAAAGAGAAACGGAAAATCCGTGTCCTTGTTTTTCAGATAGATCTCCCGTTTCGATTCAACGCCCACCCACACAAAGGTTATCCCCATGCGCACGAGAATGTCCAGATCCCCGATCTCCTTGAGGGTTTCGGCCGAGCTGAAGATGGCAAAGCTGAAGTGCCGATCGTGGGTTTCCATCAATTCCAATAGTCCCAGAGCGCGATCCTTCATCTTCAGAAAGTTTTCATCCAGCACGCCGAAATCCGTGATACCCATCTCCTCTTCGTAGCGGCAGCAGACGTCGAAAATGTCCCGGCCGGTTTTGAGATAAGGGATATATTTTCCAAAGAAGTGCGATGTGGCGCAAAAACGGCATTTGTTGGCGCACCCCACGCCCGTAATGAGGATCCCGGAATCCGATGGCCAGGGGGCCCCCATGACCTGTCGGTTGAAGGAACTGTATTCAAGAGGATGCCGGATGGGGGCGTCCATCTTTTCCCCGAAAAGTTCCCGCAAGAAATAGATGCCCTCCCCTTTGCATCGGTAATCATAATCCATGAGCGATTCGATACCGGGAATATTCACACCGTGTCCACCCAGAATGATCTTGCTTTTGGGCGATAATTTACGAATGAGGCGGGCCATCTCTTTGGCCTTCTTGAAATTGGGAATGATAAAACTGATGCCGATGTAGTCATATCCCTTTTTCAACTCCTTTTTAAATCGTTTGAGCGTTGGAAAATCGAGCACCGCTGTGGGCATGTCGATGTTTTCCGCCAGAAAATAGAGCCCCTGGCTTCCGTGATTGAATCGGTAGGAAAAAATTCCCTGCTCGCGGGTCACCTGATTATGAAAAAGCTCCATTTTATTTTCTTTTCTGCCATATGCGTCATCCACCCCATATGGGCCGAATACCGAAGTCAGTAATAATGTCATATAATCTCCAATCTTTTAAATTTTTGGTCAAAGTTTATTTAAAACTTTAATTTAGTATAATTCAGAATACACGAAATTAAATTAAAAGTTTGTAAAACAAATGTAAAATTAAATTGCTTAAATTTTATTTTTAAAAATAAGTTGACTTTGCTAATCATAATGTATAATTTTGCTTTCATTAAATGATGTTCCTGGTTGTAACTAAAAATCACGTAAGCCCCGGAATGGTTCCGGGGCTTTTTTTATGGGAACATAGATAGAAAGAGGTGTTTTTTTGAATTTCAAGACGTTTAATTTTCATCCCCGCGTTGCGGCAGGTGTCGTGGCGGCGGGATATGTTGATCCCACACCCATTCAGGCCCGTGCGATCCCTCAGGTCCTCGACAATCACGATATCATGGGCGTGGCCCAGACCGGCACCGGCAAAACAGCTGCCTTTGTGCTGCCCATACTGCATCGGCTCATGGCGAAAAAATCGAAGGGCGTTCGTGCTCTGATCATGGCGCCGACCCGTGAACTGGCGGAGCAGATCCATCAGGCCATTGAAGTGCTGGGCCGCGAAACCCATGTCAAGAGTGTAACGGTTTACGGCGGCGTGGGAATTCACCCGCAGATCGAAAACCTGAAGCATGCCCATATTGTGGTGGCCTGTCCCGGCCGTCTGCTGGATCATATGAACCGCAAAACCGTCGATTTTTCCCGGTTGGAAATGCTGGTTGTTGATGAGGCGGACCAGATGTTCGACATGGGGTTTCTGCCCGATATCCGGCGCATTCTGGCGCGTCTTCCCAAAAAACGGCAGACCCTTCTTTTTTCCGCCACCATGCCGCCTGAAATCCGTCGACTGGAGGGCGATATCCTGATAAATCCCAGCATGGTCCAGATTGGGGCCGTGGCCCCAGCGGAAACAGTGCGCCATGCGCTCTATCCAGTACCCCATCATTTGAAAACGGCGCTGCTCTTAAAGCTTCTGGGTGATACCGTGGTCAAATCGGTGCTGGTCTTCACCCGGACCAAATACCGGGCCAAAAGCCTCGGTAAAAAGCTGGTTTCGGCCGGATACCCATGTGCCTCCCTTCAGGGGAATCTTTCCCAGGGACGCAGGCAAGCCGCCTTGGAAGGCTTTCGCGACGGGACCTATAAAATCCTGGTGGCCACCGATATTGCCGCCAGGGGCATCGATATCACCCGGGTTTCCCATGTGATCAACTATGATATCCCTTCCACGCCCGAGGCATACATCCACCGCATCGGGCGAACCGGCCGGGCCACCCGCAGCGGTGAAGCGTTCACCTTCATGACCGGGGAAGACAAGGGTATGGTGCGGGCCATCAATCGTATTCTGGACGCATCCATCGAGCAGCGAACCGTGACGGATTTCGATTATGGGGCGACGGTGCCGACAGCAACGCCCAATAAAGGAACTCGGCCTCTTCGAAGACGTCAGCCCAAGAAAAAGGGACCCGCCAAAGGGATAAGAGGGCGGACCCAAAGGGGCGCCCTTTCGTGGTTTTCAAAGTCGGGAGAGTCATCCGGGCCCAGGGAGAATATGGGAACCGCCTAGAACAACAGCGCAAGTCGGCAAATAAAGTGGTTCAAGATAATGATAATGAGGAAAAAACAATTCCAGCAACAGAAGCGTGATAATCTTAGAGACTCAAGAAATGTCAACGGAGCGATCCAATGGAAGCAACCCACATTGGAGAGGAAAGCGTTGAAAAAAGGAAATGAAGGCTTTCATGAAGGCCAGAAGGTGCAATTGCTCATTTCCGGTATACCAACATTGGATTTCTCGCTACCGTAAACGGCAGCCACCAAGGCATTCTTTACAAAAATCAGGTTTTTCTGCCTTTAAGAATGGGGCAGGAAATTGATGGATTCATAAGAAAATTGAGGGAGGACGGAAAGATAGACCTTTGCCTTTAAAAACCAGGCTATAAAGCAATTGATTCCGTGTCCGGAAAAATCATGGAACAATTGCGGTCTCATGATGGATCTATACCGATTACGGATAAAAGTCCTCCCAAAGCAGTCGGTGACTATTTTGGTATCAGCAAGAAAACATTCAAAAAAGCCATCGGAAAATTATACAAAAAACGGCTTATTGTTCTTGAAAAGGAAAGTATCAGGCTTCGGTGGAAGAGTGAGAAAGATATTGTTCGTTGATTGAGCCGGCATCTTTTTTAAGTCTCCAGGTTTAAAGTCAGTGCTTAGAGTCCATATACAAGCGTCCCGGCGATTTGCATGTTCAACCTCATCCTAGGTGAAGATATTGCCGCCTATCTCAAGCGTCATCGGGGTATGGTGATCTGCGCACTTGTGCTGATGGCAGTATCCTCTTTGTTTATTTTGGTTCCCGCTTACCTCCTCCAGCCTTTCATCGATGAAGGGATGAAGACGGGGTCTTCGCCCGTCACCTGGAAAATCCCTTGGTTGGAATTTGATGCCGGCTCATGGTTCCCATGGAAACGAACAGAACTAACTATCGTGGAGGGAATCACTCCCAACCGCCTCCTTACGCTTCTCACTTTGGTTGCCGCTGCCGCGGTGTTCATTAAATCCATCACGTCCTATTTCGGCGGCCTTTCGGCTGCCGCCTTTTCCAATAGAGCCGTCAAATCGCTCAGGATAGATCTTTTTAAGAAATTCATTACCCTTTCGTTGGGATTTTATCACAAAAGGAAATCAGGAGAACTGATGTCCAGGTCCACAGCTGACCTGGCCGTATTGCAGGGCCTGATTGCCGAGGTGGCCCTGGGTCTGATCGAGTATCCCCTCACGGCACTCATTCTTCTGGTCTATCTCTTTGTGATGAATCTCAAACTGACGCTGCTGGTACTTTTTATGGTGCCGTTGATCGCCGTTCTGGTAAGGCTTTTTGGCCGGAAGGTCAAGAAACACTCCTTCAAAGTCCAGGATGCCACCGCAGCGGTTACATCGAACTACCATGAAACGCTGCTCTGCCTTAAACTGGTGAGCGGATTTTTCACAGGAAAAAGCGAGGTGAACCGGTTCAGTAATCTGGCAGGAAGCCTTTACAGACGGACGATGCACTGGAACCGGTGGCAGTTAGGACTCGGGCCGATGATGGATTCAGTTGTCTTTCTGGTTATGCCAGGGGTCTTGATCGTGGGGAAGGTTTATTTCCATCACAGTCTTGGGGAACTTTTGGCAATGGCCTATGCGTTTTCGAGGGTCTACAGGCCTATCAAGAGACTTGCATTAGTGAACAATCAGATCAAGACCCTTCAGGGCGCCACCCAGCGCGTTTTTGAAATCATGGGAACTATAACTGACATACGGGACCGTCCTCAAGCAAGACAGCTGCCCCGCCACAAACAAAATGTCGCATTTGACGGGGTGAGTTTCGGGTATTCACCCCAAGAACGGGTGCTCAATAATGTCTCGTTTTACCTTGAACAGGGTCAGATGGTGGCCTTTGTCGGATCTACCGGAGCCGGCAAGAGCACCCTTCTGTCATTGTTGCCCCGCTTTTATGATGTCGCAGAAGGAAGGATTTCCATCGATGGCATCGATATTCGTGACGTGACCTTGAAATCGCTGCGCCGGCAGATAGGAATTGTGAACCAGGAGACCCTCCTGTTTAATGAAACCATTCAATATAACATTCGCTACGGCAACCCGGAAAAAGGTATGAATGAGGTCGTTGCCGCGGCAAAGGCGGCCCACGCCCATGATTTTATTATGGCCCAGTGCCATGGATATCAGACCGTTGTCGGAGACCAGGGAATTCTCCTGTCGGGAGGGCAGAGACAGCGGATTGCCATTGCGAGGGCAATATTGCTCGATCCGGCCATTCTGATGCTGGATGAGGCGGCTTCAGCCCTCGATGCCGAGAGCGAGCGGCTTGTACAGAAGGCAGTTGAAGGGTTAAAGGAATTCATGACTATCCTGATTGTGGCCCACCGAATGAGCACCATCGTGCGCGCTGATCGCATCTTTGTCTTAGAGGCGGGAAGAATTGTTGAATCGGGGACGCTTGAGGATCTTCTGCGACTGAGCGGCCGGTTCAGACAGCTCTATGATATACAGTTTGGCGAACACGGGAAAAAAGCGGGTGAATGAATATTGCGCATTGGCTCTCCAGGCCTCGCTTAAGAGAGACTTTTTGTCTGTAAATAACCTTTTATTTTTTCCAATTTTGGTCGAAAAATTACACTTGGTCCAATCACAGTAAAGCAAAATCTGATATAGCTTGACATAATCACAAGTGAGAGGCCTCTAATTGGCACCCCAACATCTTGTGGTCGGCCGCTATCCAATTTAAAGCTGTGAGAGAGGGGTATCGAGAAGTCAATACTACTTGCATGATGGTAACCTGCTGGATGGGGAAAATCAAGTAAGGAATGCTATTGGTATCCTTAACAAAATCGAGGCCAGGATACTCCACTATCGGATAATAAACCTTGACTTTCAATTTACCGAAAATTCGGGGTCAAATGCCATTTTTTTTTGCACTTGCCCTTCCGGGACCTACCCCAATATATTGTGGTTGGCGATCTATTGCTATAGTTTCAGATAGATAGCAGGAAACAGAAGTTTCCCATTGACAATAGAGAGTTGAGGGGTTGTCAAATCTTTCTTCGTTCAAATGGTACAACCAAACTTGGCTTTTAAGAATTTCCTCTCTTTCTGGTTTGATCGAAAAACCCGGCTCAACAGCAATAGAAAGGAAAGAGTGAATTTCGAACATCCGTTGTTGACATGCACGCCGGCGAAACATTACTTTTGCTAATACGTCATCAGAGTTTACATCCTCACTTAACGTTAGCGCTATTTTATGAAAAACCCGGTTTCTAAACAGAAAACAAATCATAGCCTTTGGTTTCTTTATGAATCACCTTTCGGATTATTTAGAGTCGCCCATTCGCTCAGGAATCTTTACTGGAATTTCTGAGGAAATGAGGCCGAAAATATTTAGCGCGGGCCAACGCAGGTTCGTAAAGGCTGGAACAACTTTGTTTCATGAAGCAGATGCTGCTCGGCAATGCTATTTTGTGCAGAAAGGCCGCCTGAAACTCACCAAACAGCATATCGAAGGGAAAGAAGCCATTGTCCGATACATCAATCCAGGTGAAATGACTGCCGCGGTGGCCGTCTTCAAAGAAAACACCTATCCGGTCACGGCCTCGGCTGTCGAGGACACAACAGTGGTGGGTTGGGACCGGCCGACCATTCTCAAAATTCTTTCCGATTACCCCTCTCTGACCATCAATCTACTGAGCGGAGCCCTTGATCGCCTGGAAGAAATGCAAAAGCGCTACCTGGAATTGTGCGCGGAACGGGTGGAACAGCGCATTGCCCGCGCGCTTCTGCGGATCATGAGACGATCCGGTCGAAAGACCCATGAAGGCGTAGTCATTGACTTTCGGTTGAGCCGTCAGGACCTGGCCGACTATACCGGCGCCACCCTTTATACCGTGAGCCGCATTCTGAGCGCTTGGGAAAAAAAGGGATGGATTTCATCCGGAAGGGAAAAAATTATGGTGAACGACCCGCACGCGCTGGTGGCCTTTGCCGATAACGGCTGAGGAAATTTCAAACACCAACCTGAATTTTCGTTTTTTTGACCCCTTGGTTGCGCCAGCGCAAAGAACTAACCTCAATAGTCGTCTAAAATCAACTCAAAAAAATTAACAGGTTTCTGCGAACCACGCTCACATTTTCAGAAAAGTATTCGACAACCTTTAACCGTGAGGATCGTTTCATGCCTCGAATACCCGGCAACCTTCTGACCACCGCTATGGCGGTCATGCCCCACACCGATGTTCAGCGTGCACTCGACATGGCCTTGTCTTTGGATGTGCCGTTTTGGCCGCAATTGCCCCACTACAGCTATTACGAAGATATGTACGTGCAGGCGGCCGAACATTTTCCCGGCATCTTGCTGGATATGGAAAAACGAACTCTGAAGTTTTCCTTTGAAAAGTTCAACCAGGAGCTGGAGAAGACCTTGCTCAGGCTTGAAGACCCCGACTACTTTGATGTGAGCGAGACCTATTCCGTGGTGTATCACCGATTCCTGGAGCTGGACCTGGCCCAGCGCCCGGCCATTCGAGGACAGCTTGAAGGTCCCATCAGTTTCGGGTTCAATGTGCTGGATCAGGATGAACGCCCCATTCTGTTTGACGATACGGTACGCCCCTTCATGCTCGACTTCATGGCCCGGCGGATCAATGTGCAGCTAACCCGACTCAAAGAGCGCAATGCCAATGCATTCATGTTCGTGGATGAACCGGGGCTCCAATTCCTTTTTTCCGCCATGGCGGGATACGGCGATATCAAAGCCAGGGATGACATGGACTATTTTTTCGCTCAGGTGGACCGGCCCCGTGGAATCCACCTGTGCGGAAACCCGGACTGGGATTTCCTGCTCAGAATGGATCTCGATGTGCTCTCCTTGGATGTTCATACCAACGGCGAGATTTTCGTGTCCTACGCCAAAGCGATTCAAAAATTCCTGGACCGGGGAGGCGTATTGGTTTGGGGGATGGTTCCAACCGGTTTTGAAGCGTTTGAGAAAGAGGCGATCCCTTATCTGACTGAGCGTCTGGAAGACGTCTGGCAGACACTCTGGTCCAAGGGCATCGACCGGGATCTGTTGATCTCACAGAGTATGCTGTCGCCTGCCACCTGCTGCCTGATCAACCCGGACAAAGAGAAAACCGTCGAACGGGCATTTAGCGCTGTGAATCAAATGAAAGAGATTTTGGGCAACAAATATCTGTGAATGCAGGTTTTGGAACGGACGTCCTATGAAGATTGACACCACAATAACGATTCGAGAGCTTATGGGGCGATATCCATCGGCCATAGCGGTATTCATGAAGCACCGTCTCGCGTGTGTGGGTTGCCCCGCCGAGGCCTTTCACACCCTAAGGGATGTAACGCGCAATTATGGGTTGGCGCTGAATCCGTTTCTAAAAGAGCTTTCTGAAACGGTCGAGTCGCAAAAAAATAATGAACAAAAGGAGACCTTGACATGCAAAAAAGACAGATAAAAAAAGGAATTTACTGGCTGGGAGCCATCGACTGGGAGCGGCGCCTTTTTGATTCGCTCATTCCACTACCGGACGGCACCACCTACAATGCATATCTGGTTGAAGGGAGTGAGAAAACCGCCCTGATGGACACGGCCGATCCACCCATGTCTGGTGTTTTGATTGCGCAACTGGCCGACGTCGCCAGAGTTGACTATATCGTCAGCCACCACGCTGAGCAGGACCACTCCGGAAGCATTGCCATGGTGCTGAAACGGTTTCCCGACGCAAAGGTCGTGGTTACCGAAAAGGCCAAAGGGATGCTGATGGACCTGCTGAAAATTCCGGAAGAGGCGATTGTCACCGTAGAAGACGGTGAAACGCTTAGCCTGGGGGACAAAACCCTTCAATTTGTTCAAACCCCATGGGTGCACTGGCCCGAAACCATGGTGACCTATCTGAAAGAGGACAAGATTCTTTTCAGTTGCGATTTCTTTGGCTCTCACATCGCCACCACCGATCTCTTTGTGACCGATCAGGGGCGCGTATACGAGGCGGCCAAACGGTATTTTGCCGAGATCATGATGCCGTTTCGAAGCGCGATCGAAAAAGATCTGAAGAAACTGGAAGTCTATGACATTCAAATGATCGCTCCCAGTCACGGTCAGATTTATGACCAGCCTGGCTGGATATTGGAAGCCTACCGGGGTTGGGTGACCGGCGCCCCCAGGAACCTTGTGGTCATCCCTTATGTCTCCATGCACGGCAGTACCCGGGAAATGGTCACCCATCTGGCTGCCGTACTGATTGAAAAGGGTGTCCGAGTGGAGTTGTTCCCGCTCCCGGTCACGGACATCGGCAAGCTGGCCATGGCCCTGGTGGATGCGGCCACCATTGTTGTTGGCACGCCTACGGTTCTGGCGGGGCCGCATCCCCTGGCCGCCTATGCGACGTTTCTCGCCAATGCGCTCAGACCCCGGGTGAAACTTCTCTCTATTATCGGTTCCTATGGCTGGGGCGGTAAGACGGTGGAGACCCTTGCCGGCATGATTCCCAATTTGAAAGCCGAAGTGTTGGGGCCTGTTCTATGCAAAGGGATTCCCTCGGAGACTGATTTTGAAGCCCTGGACCGGCTAGCCGGCACGATTGCGGAGAAGCATAAAGGTAATAATTTCAAATAAAGTATGCTTGTGCTGCTGCTTTTTCTGAAACAAAAATAGCTCGTGATTTCTCATGGCACAGATGGATATTCAATCGAAACGTGCATATAGCCCAGTCGAAAAGAAGGATGGGATTCGCGTCCTGGTAGACCGGGTTTGGCCCAGGGGCATGACCAAAGAAAGACTGAAAGCGGATCTGTGGCTGAAGGATGCGGCACCGAGCACAGCTCTCAGAAAATGGTTCAATCATGATCGTTCCAGATGGGAGAACTTCAAGATTCGTTATTTTGGCGAGCTGGATACGAAACCAGAGCTGGTGAATCAACTTCGTGAACTCGCGATTAAAGGAAAAGTGACCCTTCTCTTTTCGGCTCGCGATAACCAGTGCAACCAGGCCGTTGCCCTTAAAGAATATTTGATGTCAGTAGCAAAATAGGATGGCATTCCTGCAGGTTATAGCGTCGGAAAACGCCATGAATTCCGTACTTGTTTGGATCAATCACAGAACTCATAGCTGATGTGAACGATGGGAGATAAGGGCTTAGGATGGAAAATTGTCTGATAACAACCAATACGATTCTTTTATGAAATGGATAATATCTCTTTGCCTGCTGAAAGGCCATGGCAAAAGATATTGAACATATTAAAACCCATAACAAAAGGAGAATTAACCATGTTTTGTTTTCAATGTCAGGAGACAGCCAAAAACCAGGGGTGCACCATAAAAGGGGTGTGCGGAAAACCGGAGGAGACGGCGGATCTTCAGGATCTGCTCATCTATGTGTGCAAGGGAATTTCCATCTATGGTGAAAAGCTGAAAGAAGCAGGCACGGTAGACAAAGACGCGGGTCGCTTCATCTGCAAAGCCCTTTTCACCACCATTACCAACGTCGCGTGGGATGACGATGTGATCATCGATCGAATCAGGGAAGCGCTCAAGGTTCGGGATTCGGTTCAGGCAAAAGCCGGGGGCTCCGTATCCGGTGCGCTGCCCGACTGCGCTACCTGGGCTGCGACGGACAGGGAGGCCATCATTAGCAAGGCAATGTCCGATGAGGTTCGCATCACGGCGGCACAAAACGAAGATGTCAGATCCCTGAGGGAGATGCTGATCATCGGCTGCAAAGGGATCGCCGCTTATGCCGATCATGCGGCAATTCTGGGTCACGAAAAAGACGATATTTACGGATTTCTCATGGAAGCTTTGGCATCCACGACCCGGGATCTTACCGTGGATGAAATGGTCGCCATGGTCATGAAGGCCGGAGAAGCCGCGGTCAACACCATGGCCCTTCTGGATGAAGCCAACACCAGCACCTACGGACATCCGGAAATCACGGAAGTGAACATCGGTGTGGACAAAAATCCCGGCATTTTGATTTCGGGCCATGATCTGAAAGACATGGAAGAGCTGCTCAAACAGACGGAAGGAACAGGTGTGGATGTTTACACCCACGGGGAAATGCTGCCGGCCAATTACTATCCCGCATTCAAGAAATACGACCATTTTGTGGGCAACTACGGGGGAAGCTGGTGGCATCAAAACAAGGATTTCGAGTCCTTCAACGGACCCATTATCCTGACTACCAACTGCCTGATCCCCATCAAAAAGGACAATACCTACCTCGACCGGCTCTTTACCACGGCCGTGGTCAATTACCCCGGCGCCAAACACATCGCGGACCGCTCAAACGGTGGATCCAAGGACTTTTCAGCCGCCATTGAAATGGCCAAAAAGTGTTCGTCTCCGGAGGAAATCGAGACCGGCAAAATAGTGGGCGGTTTTGCCCGCAACCAGGTCCTGGCCCTGGCCGACAAGGTGGTCGACGCCGTGAAATCCGGCGCCATCAAGCGCTTCGTGGTCATGGCCGGGTGCGACGGGCGGCAGAAGGCGCGCGGTTACTTCACGGAAGTGGCGGAGAACCTTCCCAAAGACACGGTGATCCTGACCGCCGGGTGCGCCAAATACCGCTACAACAAGCTGGATTTGGGCGACATCGGCGGCATACCGCGCATTTTGGACGCGGGCCAGTGCAATGACAGCTATTCGCTGGCGGTGATTGCGCTGAAACTGAAAGAGGTTTTCGGGCTCAATGACATCAATGACCTGCCGGTGTCCTACGACATCGCCTGGTACGAGCAAAAGGCCGTAGCCGTGCTGCTGGCCCTGCTGTTCCTGGGCGTCAAGGGCATTCGTCTGGGTCCCACACTGCCGGGATTTTTGTCACCCTCTGTGGCCAATGTGCTGGTGGAGAAATTTAACATCAAGCCCGTTGGCACGGTTGAGGAGGATATTGCGGCTATGATGGCCGGAAACTGACAGGGTTTAAAAAAGCCCCTGCACAATAAGACGAGGCTGGATCAAGCTGCAGTTCCTTTTGCGAACTTGAGGGAACTCCGAGTTTGTTTCGTTTGCAGTGCCAAAAAAATGTATTTGACGCTTCACCTTAAATCAAATGATCTGTGTCTGAGACGTCGACTGGCAATCCCTCTGGTCGTCGTCTTAGATATATCGAAAGGGAGGGCTTTATGAGCGACACACCCAGCGCCGTAAAAGGCAAGGCATTTAACCTTGAAGAATTCGTTGACTACGCGGACGGTTCCGTGGTCAGCAAAACGCTGATACAAAAAGACATAGGAAATGTGACACTTTTTGCGTTTGATTCGGGCCAGGGGCTGAGTGAGCACACGGCACCCTTTGACGCGGTGGTCTATATCCTGGACGGCGAGGCGGAAATCGCCATAGGAGGACAACCGCAAAATGTTTTTGCAGGTGAAATGTTGATAATGCCAGCCAATATTTCCCATTCGCTTCGGGCCAAAAAGCCTTTCAAAATGTTACTGGTAATGATTCGTGGATCATAAGGCCAACGCCATTAAACTTCTGAAATAAATACGCCTGAGGAGGTTCGAGATGCAAGCACGGGCACCGCTAATGATAGAACATCGCCTGATTGAGCGAATGATTGAGATAATCAAACGGATGCTTCATAAGGTTGAGATAGAGAAAAGCGTTGATCCATTACTGGTGGATAAGACGATTGATTTTATCCGCATTTATGCTGACAAAACCCATCACGGGAAGGAGGAGAACATTCTTTTCAGAGCGCTTGAAAAAAAGGATTTGTCTGAAAAAGATCAAGTGCTGATGGAAGAGTTGATTAGTGAACACATTCTGGGACGTGAGACGACCAAGAAGCTTGTGGAAGCCAATGACAGATATCGAAATGGGAATAAATCAGCGCTTTCGGAAATTATATCAAATCTTGGGTTCTTGATCGATTTCTACCCAACGCATATAGAGAAGGAAGATAAAGTCTTTTTTCCTTCGGCCCGAAAATACTTTTCCGAAGAGGAAGACCAGGCCATGCTGGAAGAGTTCTGGGAGTTCGACAGGCAAATGATCCATGAGAAATATAGATCGGTGATCGAAACATTTGAAGCATGACTCAAGATTTATTTTCATCTCTTAAGCCCGCGTCCTAAAACCTGCAACCTGGAACGTGCATTTGTGACTTGCCGCATGAAAAAAGAACAAAATTTACAGGGCGAAGGTGGTCTGCCTTAAAGGTGCACGGCCACTTATTGACCGGGCACATTCCAAAGAGAGGAGAGGTCCATGAAACCGGCCCGTGCCAAGCTGGATGAACTCTACAGCAAAGGGCTCCTGGACAAAACAAAGTTTTTTGACGAACACCTGGAGCTTCAGTTCTACGAGCTCTGGCACCACGAAGGCCGACGGGCACGCATGGGCGCCATGATGATGGCCCCGGATTATGCTTGGTGGCACGGCTTCTATGAAGTGAAAAGCCGCTTCAACGAATTTAACGAAGAGGCCGACCACCTACTCAAAAGCGGCAAAAAGGCCTATGTCTACCCCGATTATCCCAATGCCACAGGAAGCACTCAAAAACCGGTGGAAGTGTTTCACACAAAATGAGCAAAACCCGTGAATGCCGCGAGGCAGGATCACCTGCTTTCGCGGCCTAACTGTGAGCCCGGAGCGTAGGGACAAGGAATAAAGGGGTCATCCCATCTTGTTCGTGAAAAAAATCTCTATGGCTGCACGCCGATCCGCAATTAAATTAGGCGAGCCCCTTCTTTTGAAAGCCAAAGAAGTGTGATATCGCAGCCTATTTGCCCTTTGCGTGCGTTGCCCTCATGAGCCCGGCGGTTTCCTGAATTTTGCCGAGATCATCCACCATGGACGCCCAGCCGTACCAGTAAGCATAGTCCGGGTTGATGTGGAAAAAACCCTGGAACGTTCGCATGCGATGTTTTAGATACATCTTCAAGAGTATCTGATCAATATGGGAAAGCTTATTCAGATTCCCGCCGCCGGTCCTCATGAAGAACAGCAAATTGGGATAGTTAAAGGGATATGCTTCCGGTTTTTGAATGATAGCGTCCCGGTAAAGACCCGCCACGATCTCAATGGCCTGGGCCATGAGGCGGTCCGCCTGACGCAGCATGTCATCTCCCATTTCAAGCTGTTTTTGAGCATAGCTCTTGGAATGGCACCGGGCGCAGATTTGAAGCATTTCGTCGCGCTCGGTCTGCCAGGCTTCCTGGGTGAGTCTGGCCAGATCCAGGGTTTTGACCGCGTCCAGAAGACCTGTCGGTTTTCCGGTTTCAGGGTTCAGTACGCTCAGGGCTTTCAAGATCGTGATGCGGTCCGCTTTCCACTGAGGGTCCTGGGGCAGGGGCAGCCTCACTCCCAAAAAGCCCCAGGCCGTGTGGTTATCATGGCTGCCGTCGGGCATATGACAGGTCTGGCACTTGGGTGCATTGGCGCCTTTGGGCAGATCTCCCACCTCTTTGATCAGCGCTCTTGCGCCGTGCTTGGAACTGCTCCACATCTCCCACTGAGGGTGGTCAAATCCCATATGGCATTGTTGGCAGGCCCGGGGATTCAGGGCTTCTTTTTTAGAGAAGGCGTGTCGGGTATGGCATTCATCACAGGAATTGGTCTGGTATCGGTAGCCAAGCCTCAACTGTGCCTGCTTCTGGGCTTCGGTTTTCACTCCCATATTGTGGCATCCGCCGCAGCCTCGGCCGCCCTCTATGAGAATGTCGGGTTCCAGATGGGTTACGGGAAGCGCCATCATGGAGGCCCAGCCCAGGTTGTGTTTTCCTTTGGTAAACTGATTGAACTGATCCTCGTGACATTGAGCGCACACCTTTTCATCCGGCATGAGAGCCTGTTTACAGTCTTTGGCTTCCATGTGTTTTTCGCCGTGGCAGGTGGTGCACCCCACATCTTCCCGGCTGTGTTTGCTGGCCCGCCAGTCCGCCACCTGGCCCGGAGAGATCTCCTGATGGCACTTGATGCAGGCCTGTTCACTGACTGTGGCCATGAGCCCCGTTACGGGTAATGCCGAGACAGCCATGAAGAACAACAACATCCAGACATACCGGAAATATTTCACGATTCGCCTCCAAGTGAAAGGATTGAAGATTTGACGTCCGAAAAAATTGTGCCATGACTGTATGGGGTTGTCAACCGCTTCCAAAATGGTTTTGCTCACCATGTCAGCCAGCGGTGAAGCAGATGGCAGTCGACATTTTTWATGATGGAAATGCCGTTTTGAGAAAGCCTGATCGCACGACTCCTCAAAGATCGAGCCTTTAAAAAGTCAAAACCTTATCCGCCTCCATGGAAAGCTCATAAAGATCATCCATCCAGCCGATGGGACAACTGGCGGATCCCACAAGACCGTGGGATTTCATGCAGACCCCTCAGACATAGAAGTCGCCTTCGAATTTGTTCATCTGGCCCATGACGTCAAACTCCTCGCTGCCACTTGTCTCGAACGTGACGCCCTTGCCCAGCATGAAAACGCTGACTTCATCGCCTTTGTTCACACCCACATTGGCCAGTCTCATGGCGTTGAAAATGGTCTCTCCGTCATCGGTTGTGATAATGAAAAGAACTTTCATAAAGAATCCTCCTCTTTCAAAGCCTCGGTTTTCACGTGGTTGAAAAATGACGGGCCAGCTTTTTCCACGACCTCCGCGAATCTTTCACCCCCTATGCTGTGCCCCTTATAGTACCGGACACACCATTTGAGCACGCGAAGGACCTGGTCCCTGTCGTAAAACCCTTGAAGTTCCGTTGCCAACCTGGGATGTCGGCCCAGCTTTCCGCCGATCAGCAGCCGATACCCGCTATTGCCGCACGCGATGGTGCCGGTGGGGCAAACGCCGATACACTGGCCGCAACGGACACAGAGATTCCAGTCAAATACCGGCCCGTCCGGAGAAGCATCAAGGGTCACGGCTTCCTCCCGGCAGACATCCGCGCAGGCGCCGCATTCGCTGCACGGCACATCGGTTATTTCCGGCGTGGCCGCCCCGATGATCCCTATATCCTTGATTTGCGGTTGGGAGCAGGCATTGGGGCAATCCGCCAGGGTTACGCGAAATTCATGGTGAAACTTCAAGGGGCCGTTTACGGTCTGCTTCAGAAACCCGCGCAGGTCTTCCACCGAAAGGAGCGCTTCAATGGACTGCACCAGTCCGTCATTTTCAATCACCCGGTTGGGGCATCCCTGGGAACCGAAGCAGGCTTCCACCTGGAAGCCTTTTACTTCCTCGTCCATTCGGGTCAAAAAGCGTTTTTTCACCGCCTGAACATCCTCCGGGGTCACGACCTTTCGGTCCTCATCCGCAACATGTTCTTCTACTCGCCGGCGCGCCTTTTTCCGCACAAAAAACGGCGCTTTCTTTATTTCCGCTTCAGCCTGCGGCAGCCATTTCATGATCTTCCCCCGTGTGTTTTCTTGCTGTGTTGATAGCTGGTTTCATGGCAAAGGCTCATTTTTTGTGAGTGCATAGCAAGAATTATGATGCCTGTTTGCGTCAGCGCAAAGACGGTGAATACGCATTGTGTCATATATAGTGCATCGTTATGGTTTGATCAATGGGGCCGATAATAATGCAACTGTCGAAAACGCATATTTTTATCCTGCTGTTCTTCATGGCAACGCTGATCCAGTCGTCGAAGCCGGCCCATGGCCTGAGTCTGGAGAAAGCAGTGACCATGGCCTTGACCCACAATCCCGGCCTGCAGGAAAAACGGTTGGACCGGTTCGTGGCCGAAACGGATCTGTCCGAAAAAAGGCATCAAATTTCGGC
>ADZZ01000252.1 GCA_000179315.1 delta proteobacterium NaphS2 | reverse complement strand
GCAAAGCGGCATAGGGATCACCCGGGTCGCATCATCAATAAAGCGATGAGATAGGTTTTCGTTTCCTGCCGTCAWTTTTCTGACCGCCGGACCGTACATGACATCACTCATGAACAAATCCCCGGCATTGAGGTAGGCGAAGCGACGATGGTCTCTATCAGGTGATGTAATCTTTCGGGTTAACCCGTGGCGTGCCAGCAGTTTATACACGGTGGATCTGGGCATCCGAACATCATCGGGAATGTTGCCGGATGCTCTGACTTTCTTGATTAACAGCGGAACGGTTAGTTCCGGTTCTTTTTCTTTGGCCTCAAGAAGTAAATCCGAAATCTCAAGGGGCAGCTTTCTCGTTTCCCCCTTGTCCGTGCGCTCTTTGGGCAGTAGGGCGTCAAAACCGCCCTTGCGGTATTTTTTCAACCATGAACGGATCGTCTCTTCAGCCACACGGGTGCGTCTGGAGCCGGGAATAACATATTCCTGCCCTGCTTTCTTCCTGATCTGAGCGTAAAGCCCTCTTGATCCGGGCGGCAAATGAACAAAATCCGCGATAATCCCGTAGCGAAATAGCGCCACCTGCTCTTGTAGTTCGTTTTCTGCCATCTAAAACCTCCATTCTTATAAAAAAATTGGCGAACGGAAGCCTTTTACCCCATCAAACGGGCATAAACAGTCCCCATCAATTGTTGGAAAACCCAAGGTGGCAATACCGCTTGCCGGAACGGGGGCCGAATCCGACAATAGGCGGCATGGATGGCAGATATTCCCGACCCATTTCACGCAATTTGATCAGCACCCTGTTTGTGCGGAATTTATTGCGGAATGATTCAAGATCCGGAGCACATTCGGTCACAAGAAGTCCGGCCAGAATTGTCAGTGCCTCCTTTACATATTGGATCCTCCGCCTCAGCCAGCGAAGCCCTGATGGAAGAGATAT
>ADZZ01000253.1 GCA_000179315.1 delta proteobacterium NaphS2 | reverse complement strand
TTCGTTAAGGTACCATGTGACCGGCATGAGTGATTCTTGTTTATATAGGTTTCATCCAAATAGACTTCCGGCCGCTTCAATGTTCCATCGGGATTTCGATTGGCAAGCTTGGCTCTGAGGTATTCTCGTCGTGCAAATATAATTCGATCCTGTTCCTTCAGGCTATTTCTTCTTCGGCCTTCGCCATGACTGAAACCCCACCGGTTAAGTGCACGCCAAAGGGTCATTTTTGGAACATCGATCCCGTGTTTTGAACTCAGGAACTTGCACACCCTGCCGATGCTGACACGCCTTCCACCCAGGTTCTCAGTTCTAATAAATTTTCTCACAATGGGTTGGGCGATCGGGCACATACTTGACGGCGGTCTACCAGGACGTTCCTTTATCCGGACAACAACTTCATCGCCATCTTTTTTATACTGGGCCATTATTCTCTTTACTGTGGCGATGCCTATTCCCAGAGCATCTGCTGTCCGTTTGGCGGCATCCTTTGTTGAAACAAATTTTCCAGTTTTTCTTTCTTCATCATAGTGATTTTTCAGCCGGACAACAGTTTCAACCAATTCAGCAGGAAGCTGTTTCCCTTGAAACGACATTGAGGTATTCCTCCAAAAAGGTGACTTTTCCCATTTTCAGAGGAATTTTTAACATATTCAGAAAATGTTGTCAATAACAGTATCAAGATATACGGTATTGACTATAAAAATATTCTTATACGCAGGTCGAATTTCCACAGGGTCTACTTCATCCAGAATCGTTCGCATCTGCGAGTCACAAGGTATACTTTCTACATGATAAATGCTTTCTAAATTCTCAGCGGCTTGTCTTCGTTTGTCAAAAGCAAGCAGGGACGGATCTTTGAGAGAGAAAACGGCAAAGCCAGACATCAAGGCGTCTGCCATTGATATTTCCGGATTACCCTCACGGTAGTCCGATACTCCCAAAAAATCTTTATGCAGACCCTCGAACAGTGGATCAGCACTAAGATACTTTCGAGAAGCTAACCTTCCCTTTTTCTGTTGGCTTTGATGTTTCATGACATTTATGGGAGTGAATCATGAACCATCGTTCGCCAAATGTCCAGGTTTTCCTGAAATTTATTTGCAGTTTTGACGCTTTTTTTTGAAAAAGAACTCCATAATGCGCTTTTTCAAGAACTTTCAATGCCAAGGCTTTACGAAAAGCGAATTTCAAGTTACACTGATATTGGGCCTTTCAACAGCAACCGGGAATTGCTGATCTTCATTACATTCTGGGTGTGAAGAAGGGGGATCATCCTTTCCTGTTCAGAAAAGTGGAAGAGGCACAAGAAAATGGCGAAGCTGTTCAATTTGAATTGGTCGATAATGATAATCCGCAAAAAACGCATCGTTTCCTTTTCGTTAACCACCTCCCCCTGAATGAATCAAATCAGGATTTGCTGATCAATTTCCTGGAATACTGGGAAATCACGTCAGAAAAGACGCAACATTTCAGCTGGGTTACTGATTTTACCATAACAAAGGGAAACTCTTATGAACTTATGCGAGGCGGTCGTGCACGCTGGAAAATAGAAAATGAGACGTTCAATACCCTCAAGAATCAAGGCTATCATTTCGGTCATAACTATGGGCTCGGAAAGAAAAATCTGAGTGTAGTTTTTGTGATGCTCATGATGTTGGCCTTTTTGGTTGACCAAACACAGCAGCTCTGTTGTCCCCTGTTTCGAGCTACATGGCATAAGATGGGTAGCAAACGAGAACTTTGGGATCGTATGCGATCCTTGTTTAGAGATTTTGCGTTCAAATCGATGAGGATGCTTTACGAAGCCCTTTTTTACGGGATGAAATTCCAACCGCCGATAATTTTATATGATGACGATTGAATGCAAGATGCACTATACCAATGAAAAAAAGCGTCAATTCCAGAAAAATTGGTATTTGCCGGTAAGGGACATCTGTGCGGTAAATCATATGGGATTGGTTTTAGGTCTTTTTTTTGCCCCTTGTTTCATCAAAAATTGACCGGCCAAACGAGGAATTTCAGCTAATTCTCAGCAAGGCTCTTTGACAGCGGTATCTATTTTGTAGAAATGTTAAGAAATAGACTCAGTAGCGACGCGGTCGGGAATTGCTGGCCAACAATTACCTGCCCGGTATGCGGAGCGGCCATGAAAATTGTCCTGACAAAAATAGCAAAACCGCCGGCGAAGCAGGTCCACCTGCCTTACATGAGCGAACACGGAGAAATCGTTATGTAACCCAGAGCCAACATCACCGGTTTATGAAAAAGCCCGGTTTCCCCGGTAATGGACACCTATGCGCAAAAAAACTGCATATTCCGCTTCTGAAAGCCTTGTTCTTCAGGCAAATCTATTTCAAAGAGCATATGGGCAGAAGCAGAAAATCCCTGTCTCACTTCTGTCCTGATCAAGCTGCCTCTTTCAAAAAAGCTGTTTTCTATATATAGTAACCGGGCTTGTCCAACAAACGGTTCAGATTGTGGTTCGCTCCGCTCTCACAATCTAACCTTATTCGTTCTACCTTTCTCTACCTTCTCTGATCGTATCAACTATTTCTTTTGTCGTGATCTTAGCTTTAATCGATGGAACATCTAATGGAGAAGCAGCAGATTTTTCTGGAATTAAAGCAAAAGTGCGGCCGTCTTTCCTCCGGATTATAACTTTGCCATTGCTTTCTGCTTGTTTAAGGACTGTTGCAAGTTTTTGTCTGGCTTCCGAATATGAAAATACCTGCATTTTAAACCTCCAATGTATCGATATTGAGTGTATTAGCAGCGGCTTTGAGCTTTTTATCCAGCGTCAATAACGGTGCTTTATGTCTGATGGCGCAATCCAGAAAATATGCATCATATGCATACATGTTGGTTTCTTTGGATAAATGTAACACCTTAATAAAATCTGGTTCAATATAGCGAAGCGGGATACTGATAAATATCGATAATCCCTTTTGAGCCTCCTCAATAGGCAACCTGTTTCGTTTGAACATTGCTGAAAAGGCGTTGCCTATTTCCCATGGAATAGACCCGGGTCCAATAAGGGTATTTCCGGCTGTAATTTCAACAATTTTGTTTCTTTCTGGCTCACCGACAATCACTGCAATTAATGCAGAAGTGTCAATAACTATATCCATGTGGCTACCCCCTTAAGCTTAATTAATGACAATTGTACAACAGTTGTACAATTTGTCAAGTTGTTTTTGAGGGATAGAACGTTAAAATCAGCGGCCCCTCCACCGGAATTCGCCAAAACCGACAGACTTTCAGGGGTCCGCTGAAGCGCTTGATTGGCCGCCTACAGATTCATATAACTGGTTGTTATTAAAGGTAAAAAAAGCTCATGGCTTTCTATGAACATTCCGGCCTATTTTTCTTTGTGGATATTTCGGTGGTCCGACCCCAGCCTCAGCCTCAGAACTATAGCATCAGTCATCCATCCAAAGGATCACGTCCTGCCTGATTTTCTCCGGCATACTCAACGCCACCGCATGACCGGCTTCCATGTAATAGGGGAAGTAAACAGTCCGCTTTTCCGGCGTCACCGTTCCTGTCAGGGAATCGGCTCGATACCAGATCGTGAAGGACTTGTCGCACTCCGGGCAGGGCGTTTCCACTTCCACCTCGGTCACGATATCCGTATATTCCTCGAAAGAGTAGGGCAACACACTGACATAAACGGAAAGATCCCACGGCGCCTCCGTAATCATGACCCGAACCAGCGGCAGGTTTTCCAGAAACAACCGGCCGTATCTCGGGCTTTCGGGATCCACATAGCGGGCTAGTCTCGGGCTAGGTCGGGCTAGCGGGCTATGCGGGCTATGGGCTAGGGGCTAGGTTAGGGGCTAGTAGGGGCTAGGGTCGGGCCACGCTAACATATTGATTAATCGTAAAAAGCGCCCAAAAAATGAGTGCTTTCAGGCCCTATATTGCACTTTTTGACCCCGAAAAGTTGCATATTCAAAAGACTCCCTGCCTCAGGAAATCCTATAATGCTCTTTTTGACCTCCAAAAAGTCCCTATAGCCCCATTTTCAAGGGCAATTTTAGGTGTATATTATTTATTTTCAATCAGTTAGTTCGGCCCGACCCCGCCCCCACCGCCCCCACCAGGTAACCATATAGTTCAGAATGCTCAAACCGTACCTTTTCTTTGCCTGATACAGCCATTGCAAATACCGTTGCCGATCCTTCGAGAACTTGAGCAAAGAATCCCGTTTGTGGCATCGATGCGTGATGTGCCATGTGTAGCCCCGAATAAAATGTCGCTTTGCTCTCGCTATAACGTTAGGAGAAAAACGGCCTTTTTGCCCCTAAAAACCTCGATATAAGCCTATTTCAATGGTCAAAATCGGCAATTATTCTTTTGATATCAGCTAGTTTACTTGGCCCGACCCAGAACCACAGAACCACAGAACCAGAACCAAAGAACCAACAGAACCACATAAATGATTGAATAAAGACACTGCTCAAAATTGTGCCGCTGTAGCCCGACCCGTGTGCAACAGCCTTGTTGGCGAGCCACTCGAACTGCCTTTTTCTCCGTATTGTATGAGAATCGCCAGGACGGGCTCCTTGGGTCACTTCGTATCGGCCGTGTAATGCGGTGGCGAATCTGCCCTCCACAGATCGAAGATTTCTACCTTGTCAAGGATTTCTGCCGGTGGCGGCGTTTCGTCGGGCACCGGCGTGGCCGCGAATGCAAACTCGATGCCGTGAACGTACATCAGGACTCCGGCGCCACCATTGGCCAGATCTTGCCATTGGATAACCATCTGGGGGTTCGGGCTCGACTTCTTCCCCATCAGGAGCCTCGCATGCAAACCTTGACCGGTCCGGATGAACTCTCGGGCTGGATCAAATCGCGCATTCAGCACGTAGTCGCGCCCTTTTTCCAGGGCCATTCCGCCTAAAGCAGCCTTGACTAGCTGTTGCCGTTCACATTATCCCACCGGATATTGTCCACAATAAAGCACGAAGAATATTTTGTTTTTGCCTGATTGATTTATCGTTGCAAGGCGATGCGTGACGGACTGCCTATCTTCTGATCGGGGTGCTGTTTCGAGAAAACCCTTGGGGCTCTGCCCCAAACCCCGAGGTTTTTTTAGGCATGAAGGCTCCTCGGAAATATCACATAAAAAGGGGAGCCCGAAGACTCCCCTCCCGATGACGATATTTCGTCGTCGCCTATCCGGCTATCCCTTGGCGAGTTGCTCCTCAGCAGAGCTCGCCTCTGTTTCACCGAATCTGATCATGCAGGTTTAGCACTATCCCGTTTCCTCCACTGCGGTAAGAATATGTTCAGCCGATACAAGCTGGGCATTCTGCAGTGCCGCCACATTCAATGAGAGGTGTGCCAGCAGATTGATTTTGCGTGGCAGACCGTTTGTCGCCTGAAAAAGCGCTTCAAGAGCCGGCTGTTCAAAAAGATCCATCTGGGTTCCGGCCAACTCAAGCCGGTGTTTCAGATAAGGGAGCAACTCCTCTTTTGCAAGACCGGATATGTGATAACGCACCACAAGCCTTTGAGCCAAAGGCTCATGGACGGACAGTGAAAGCCGTCGCCTCAACTCGGCCTGGCCAACAAATATCATGCAGAGACGATTTTGTGAGTCCATCTCATAGTTTGTCAGCAGCCTGAGGTTTTCGAGGACCTCGTTTCTCAAGTATTGCGCTTCATCAATAATCAGCACTGGCCTGATTTTGGATTCCAGACAGAGTCGGTTGACCTCCATATGGATGGAACGATAAAGGGCTGCCAGGCTCCGTTCCGTGGTTAGCCCCATTTCCCAGGCAATGGATTTGTAGATATCCGTTACATTGCCGGTGGTCAGAGGAACGTAAAACACCCGGTACAGACCCGTATTCAGAGAAGCGGCCATCTTTCGGCAGATACTGGTTTTCCCGCTGCCCACTTCTCCGGTGACAAGCCCGATACCGCGCAGCTTCAACAGATAATGGAGCCGGGCTTCAAGCTCATCAGCAGCTTTTGAACCAAACAGTTTGTCCGGTTCCAGATCTTTTTCAAAAGGGTAGTGGGTCAGCCCATAGACCTTTTTATACATAGCCATCCCCCTTTTCGGCTTCGGAGATCCTGCTGAAGTTAACAGGTTGTTTGGGTCTGCTTTCCCGCTTATGATCGACGGCCTTTTCAGGATCAAGTGCTTCAATGGTTTTAGACGGGCGATCACGTTTCACAAAGCAATTGGCGTAGGTGTCCACCAGTTTCGCCTTTTGGACGAAACGGCCGTTGTGACAGACCTTTATCTCTTTGCCCTGCTCGGAAGGGTTGTAGCGGAGTGTTACGGTCTCTCCCACCAGGGAAGCGTCAATTTCATAGGCCATACCGTTCAGACTTACGGTACGGTCTTTCTGCACTTTGCGTTTTGATTCAAAAAGGAAAAGGTCGTCCAGGTCATCGCCCGGTTCGGGATATCGGACCTTCTCACCCACTCTGGCCCAGCGATCAAGGGGCGTTTCGCAGAGACTCCGATGGGGCGAACGGTGGTACTCTGTTTCGATATAGGTCCAAAGTGCTCTGTTGATCGCTTTCAGATTCAACATATGTTTTTCCGAAAGCATCGGGAGAAACTGCAATCGTACCGTCCTGAACCATCTCTCGATTTTTCCCTTGGCCGCTGCATGGTAGGGTCTGGCGTGAATCAGGGTTATGCCGAGTTTTGCGCAGACCAGGGATAAATGCTGTGACCGGAAAGCTGATCCGTTATCCACAAAAAGCCGCATGGGGATACCTCGCCTTAAAACGGCTTGTTTCAACACCTCCATGAAGGCAGCGGTATTTTCCGAATGGGCAAAAGCGGCATAGGGGATCACCCGGGTCGCATCATCAATAAAAGCGATGAGATAGGTTTTTCGTTTCCTGCCGTCATTTTTCCTGACCGCCGGACCGTACATGACATCACTCATGAACAAATCCCCGGCATTGAGGTAGGCGAAGCGACGATGGTCTCTATCAGGTGATGTAATCTTTCGGGTTAACCCGTGGCGTGCCAGCAGTTTATACACGGTGGATCTGGGCATCCGAACATCATCGGGAATGTTGCCGGATGCTCTGACTTTCTTGATTAACAGCGGAACGGTTAGTTCCGGTTCTTTTTCTTTGGCCTCAAGAAGTAAATCCGAAATCTCAAGGGGCAGCTTTCTCGTTTCCCCCTTGTCCGTGCGCTCTTTGGGCAGTAGGGCGTCAAAACCGCCCTTGCGGTATTTTTTCAACCATGAACGGATCGTCTCTTCAGCCACACGGGTGCGTCTGGAGCCGGGAATAACATATTCCTGCCCTGCTTTCTTCCTGATCTGAGCGTAAAGCCCTCTTGATCCGGGCGGCAAATGAACAAAATCCGCGATAATCCCGTAGCGAAATAGCGCCACCTGCTCTTGTAGTTCGTTTTCTGCCATCTAAAACCTCCATTCTTATAAAAAAATTGGCGAACGGAAGCCTTTTACCCCATCAAACGGGCATAAACAGTCCCCATCAATTGTTGGAAAACCCAAGGTGGCAATACCGCTTGCCGGAACGGGGGCCGAATCCGACAATAGGCGGCATGGATGGCAGATATTCCCGACCCATTTCACGCAATTTGATCAGCACCCTGTTTGTGCGGAATTTATTGCGGAATGATTCAAGATCCGGAGCACATTCGGTCACAAGAAGTCCGGCCAGAATTGTCAGTGCCTCCTTTACATATTGGATCCTCCGCCTCAGCCAGCGAAGCCCTGATGGAAGAGATATCTCCGGTCTCAAAACAAAAGCCGCTTCTTCCTGGCTTTTGCATGATCCGGCTGTATTGACGGCCTGCTCGATTTCGTCTAAAGTTCCCGGAAAGCGAGATGCAAGAAAATCAGGCAGCAGGCTGATGGTCTTGTGCGCACTCGGGCAGTACCATCGAGGTACCAGACAGTATTCTGGAAATTTCCTGGGATAGGTGCCATGCCTGGCCAGGTCGCATCCTCCCTCGGGATGAAAGGGACAATGATCAAGCTCCGCATGTTCCCAGGCCTTTTGCTCATTGTATTCTTCTATGGTTAAATCTATAGGGTATCGAAGCTGCATATGAAAAAAATCGGACGTAATGAGCCCTGCCCATGCGGCAGCGGCAAAAAATATAAAAAATGTTGTCTCAACGCCTCCAAATTACCTATTGGAGGGACCTTTATTTATACGGATTTTGACAATTTATCAAATCAGGTGCCGGACTTGATTCAAGACAAGAAGTTTGATGAAGCCGAGGCGGTGTGCCGAAAGCTCTTGCGACAATATCCTGAGGAGATCGATGGCCTTCATCGTTATGCTGAACTCTATGAAGCTCAGGGAAAAAACTGGGACGCTGCTGAGTACTATCGAAAAGCAGTTGCATTTGCCGAAAAGGCTGGAGGGTTTGGGAAGGAATCCGTTCAATCCTTCCGACAAAAGGCTGAAAAACTTGCACTTGCCGAGAAGGGGTAGTCTCACTTTACAATACCGGTTCCAATAAACCACCGGTGGAATAATCAGATATTTTGAGCCGGTTCTTTGCTATTTATTGTGGCTGACAACACTAGCACGCGGCCCAAGGCGATGTGGTCAAACCGAGAAGACGCAGTGAGGTTGAACTTCACCTTCCCGTCGTCAGCTTTTTGGACGTCAGTGAACCCCGCCTTCCCACTAAATACATCCATCCGAAGATGGTTGGGCTTCGTTTTCTCGTAGTGGATTTGCCCGAGCTTGGCCTTCGGAAATCTGCCGGCCTTTGTGTGTTTCGTAAAGAGCAACTTAGTCATGGCAAATGGGAGGGTCTCCAAGATCTTCCCCTCCACCGGCGCCATGATGTTCTGGCATTTGTCGCAGCAGTATCCACGGGGCAATACACTGTGGGTATTGCCTAGGGCTTCTGGCAATGTGTGTTCCACTTTCGTGAAGTTGACATCATCGCCTGAGCGGCCGCAAGTAATGCAAATGTGGTCCCGGTATGCGCCTTTTGGCAGGAATTCTCCAGACTTGAACGCCTCCTGCAGCCAAATCAGGAACCGAATCATGCTCATGCTGTAGTCATAGAATTGGAACAGGAGCAAATCCCTGAGAATCGGATCACGATTCAGGTTCTCCTCGTATTCGCGCGCCTCAATGTCGCCAACGTTTACCATTTTGTCCATGAAGCGCTCATAAATCCATTCGGGTGTCCGCTCCTGATCGTTGTGAACAAGCTGCATTCCCCCCTTTTTAATTCCGGCCGCTGCGGTGGTCGCCTTCTCGTGGAGGGTAACCAGTTCGGAGGATTCGTTCTGCGCGCGGCAGAGTTCGATGATGGTATTGTAGTGGATATCAGAGGACTCTCGAACAAGGGGCTCGATCACGACTGCAAGTTCGGTGGCGGTCTGGATGTCCGGCGGTCGGAACTCCATCTGCAGCGGACCGTCCTTCTCTGCCTTCATCTGGATTCCAAGGTGAGGGCCTTTCTTTAGGAGGCGCTTGGCGGTGTCCCGGACGATGTTGATCTGATGGAGGAATCGGTAGATGCGAGTCTCTTGCTCTAGCTCGTCCTTCGATAAGTCACGAATTTCTGTCAATCGCCTTCCTCCTGAATTGCAGTAGTGCGGCTTCGTAAAGGCGTCAAGCGGGGTTGGACGCCCCACCTCGCCTAGCGGCTCGCCAACGTGAAGTTCAGTTGCCGCGGCTTTTTGCGGTCAACTGGAATGTTTGGTTCGATGATTTATTTCTATTCATTATCAAAAAGACTTAGTTGCTTAGGAGCAGTTACAATCTCTTTGTTTTTATGTTTTTTTTCAGCATAAATTGTCGGCAACGGCGAATTGTAAAGCAAAAAATCATTTATTAATGGCGGATTAACAATTTTAAGATTTTTTGAATTTTCAGACTTTAGTTCCTCACGAATTTCCATCAGCAACCGGCCTAATACATTTTCTCCTTCAAGATAATCTTCATCATTAGCAACTGCGCCCCAAAATCTATCGCGTCGAGAGTCCTCAACAATTTGTTTATCGGCTGTTAACAGAAGTAGATTCCTAAATTTATCCCAATTACAGGCTAATTTTACACGCAGGCTCCAACGCATAACCTTTACTCTTACATGATCCCAATCTGGTCTCGTTTGTGAACGAAAAGGTTTGCTTTTCATTTTAGCCGTCATTGGGCTTTTTTGTGAAATGATCATTTTTTGAATTTCCTCAGCGTAAGGGAATCTGCATGCTTGGTATAAAGCTTCTGATGTTCTGACTGAGATATCACCTATTTGCAGCGGAAATCCGGGAGCCATATTAGATAACCCACCAAATTTTTCGATAGTCTTTCTAAAAACGACAGAGTCGATCCTTTTGTATGTTCGAGTTTTTTCGTTAGTAGTCATGCGTTCAGTTTGTTTTTCTTGGGAATAGTGGATACCAAGGATTTCCCGCCCAAAAAGCTGGAGGGCATGTATTAGGGCAATTCCGAAAGGTAACAATGGTTGACCCAAAACCAAGGATTTTTAAAATACTAAATCCCAATGGACGTATTTTGTCAGGTAAAAATGGGCACAGTTGCCGGATTCTGACACCAGCATGCAGTAAAGCATACTCTAACAATTGTCTCCCTTCCTCAGTTTTAAAAAATGGTGATTGGTATGGAGGGTTTGTTACAGCTCGTGCTTCTGGGGGGTATCCTTCGCTTGTGAGCATGTTTACGTATTCTTGAATATCTGGCTCTTGAGGAAATACAGCTGGTCGAAGAACATCTGATTGAGATAAATAGTACCTTCGATCCTCAACTTCAATACTACGCCACCAGTGTATCTTAATTTCTTTTCCTGCAGATTGCGCGGCTTGTTTTAGTTTATTACTTGCATACCATTGGCCTCCTCTATGGTACGCCATTACGATAATGTGAACGATGCAGGATGAAGGTGCGCTATTATGAATCCAAGTCTCAAGATCATGACGCACCCTATTCCCACTAAAAATGACATCGTCTAAGTATATGAATGGCCCTGTGGGTGAATTGCAGTTTCCTATTTCAATCCCAATAGCTGTTCGCAATGCGCTTTCAAACAAATTCAACATATCGCTTTGACTGCTGCCACCTAATTGTATGTTTAGAAAATTCATACTTTGCCAAAAAATAGTGGGGTCACCAATGACCAATTTGGGATTAGCAATAAGATTTTGAATAAAATTGGTAAATGAAGCTTTTGAAATATAAGATCAGCAATTCCCGGTTGCTGTTGAAAGGCCCAATATCAGTGTAACTTGAAATTCGCTTTTCGTAAAGCCTTGGCATTGAAAGTTCTTGAAAAAGCGCATTATGGAGTTCTTTTTCAAAAAAAAGCGTCAAAACTGCAAATAAATTTCAGGAAAACCTGGACATTTGGCGAACGATGGTTCATGATTCACTCCCATAAATGTCATGAAACATCAAAGCCAACAGAAAAAGGGAAGGTTAGCTTCTCGAAAGTATCTTAGTGCTGATCCACTGTTCGAGGGTCTGCATAAAGATTTTTTGGGAGTATCGGACTACCGTGAGGGTAATCCGGAAATATCAATGGCAGACGCCTTGATGTCTGGCTTTGCCGTTTTCTCTCTCAAAGATCCGTCCCTGCTTGCTTTTGACAAACGAAGACAAGCCGCTGAGAATTTAGAAAGCATTTATCATGTAGAAAGTATACCTTGTGACTCGCAGATGCGAACGATTCTGGATGAAGTAGACCCTGTGGAAATTCGACCTGCGTATAAGAATATTTTTAGTAAATTGCAAAGAGGCAAAGCTCTGGAGCGCCTGGCTTTCTTCCAGGGATGCTATCTGTTATCTTTGGACGGAACAGGCTACTTTTCCTCGAAGAAAATTTTCTCTGATAATTGTCTGCAAAAAGTAAACAAAAAGACCGGCGAAATCACCTATTACCAACAGATGCTGGGGGCGGCAATTGTTCATCCCGATCTCAAAGAGGTCATTCCGTTAGCCCCGGAGTTCATAATCAAACAAGACGGCCAAAGCAAGAACGATTGTGAGCGTAATGCCGCAAAACGTTTCTTCGACAGTCTTAGAAAGGACCATCCACACCTGCCCGTTATCATTACCGAAGATGCCCTAAGTTCGAATGCGCCACACATAAGGGAGGCGGAAAAATACAATCTTCATTACATTCTGGGTGTGAAGAAGGGGGATCATCCTTTCCTGTTCAGAAAAGTGGAAGAGGCACAAGAAAATGGCGAAGCTGTTCAATTTGAATTGGTCGATAATGATAATCCGCAAAAAACGCATCGTTTCCTTTTCGTTAACCACCTCCCCCTGAATGAATCAAATCAGGATTTGCTGATCAATTTCCTGGAATACTGGGAAATCACGTCAGAAAAGACGCAACATTTCAGCTGGGTTACTGATTTTACCATAACAAAGGGAAACTCTTATGAACTTATGCGAGGCGGTCGTGCACGCTGGAAAATAGAAAATGAGACGTTCAATACCCTCAAGAATCAAGGCTATCATTTCGGTCATAACTATGGGCTCGGAAAGAAAAATCTGAGTGTAGTTTTTGTGATGCTCATGATGTTGGCCTTTTTGGTTGACCAAACACAGCAGCTCTGTTGTCCCCTGTTTCGAGCTACATGGCATAAGATGGGTAGCAAACGAGAACTTTGGGATCGTATGCGATCCTTGTTTAGAGATTTTGCGTTCAAATCGATGAGGATGCTTTACGAAGCCCTTTTTTACGGGATGAAATTCCAACCGCCGATAATTTTATATGATGACGATTGAATGCAAGATGCACTATACCAATGAAAAAAAGCGTCAATTCCAGAAAAATTGGTATTTGCCGGTAAGGGACATCTGTGCGGTAAATCATATGGGATTGGTTTTAGGTCTTTTTTTTGCCCCTTGTTTCATCAAAAATTGACCGGCCAAACGAGGAATTTCAGCTAATTCTCAGCAAGGCTCTTTGACAGCGGTATCTATTTTGTAGAAATGTTAAGAAATAGACTCAGTAGCGACGCGGTCGGGAATTGCTGATATAAGATTGAGAAAAGACGTATTGCATTTCCCTCAAGAGATCGTCTTGAAGCGAAGTTGCAAACTGGGATACCCACTTTTGAACATGATGTGGAGTAGGGGGTGGCACCTCGCCAGCGCGATAGTCAGCAATTATTTTTGAAATCTCAGAACACAATTCTATGTCTGCCATTTATTGATCCTCTTTCATCGAACCATGGAGTTCAGCGGCGCGCGCCTTTGGCGCGTCCGCTGGAATGATTGGTTGTGCTATATTTTTATTTTCGAAAGTTTTTTAAAATCTCTTTCTTTTGTTCTTCAGTTAAATGTTCAGATTCTTCAATTGCTTTCTCGGCTTCTTTAGTCGCTTCAACTTTATATTTGTTTATCCCTATTGGTTCTATATCATTTTCTTTGTATTTATCTTTAATTTCTTTTAATCTTTCAATGCCATGATTTGTCAAAAAGCAACGCCCATCATAACATTTTAAATAGCCTTCTCCTTCAAGTCTTGTAATAGCACTACTTATTGAATTGCTTAATGTTTTGTCTACCACATAGTCTAACGGACCAAGTAAATTCTCTATATAGTTTAACGCCTTGGTAGAAGAATGCATGTCTGCCCGCGTGAATTCAACTTGTGAAATCTTTGAACTCGACACATAGAGATGGTCAATCAATAAAAAAGATGCAACTTCCCAGTTATTATCCTCATTAGGGATAAGTTTATAATTTTTAGCCATTTTATTCATCCTCACTAATATAGCTGGTGTAGTTTGTTCTTTATTCGGCGAACCATATTCATGTAAATATTTATTAAACTTAAGGTTTCGTATAATTTAATTGCAGCACAACGGGGAACTGAGGGGCCGGGCATTTAAACCCAAAAAGCTCCAATAAAAGTTAAAATTTTCTTGAACCACAGACCTCCCAAAACGCCGCGCAGGTAGCCCGGTTCCTCTCAAGCGTTGTGCAATATTTTTCAAGCAAGCATGGCCTATTTCCAAATCGAAAATCAATTTATTGTTCTATTAAATTGATTCTCCGATGTTCAACTTTATCCGGTATTAATGTGACTGATCAGATACATGTTTTTTGCATTTATATGAATTGTCACATTCTGAAATGGATGGCATAATTGAGTCTATTTCGAAGACTTTTGCTCCGCTTAGAATCGCATCATCCGGATTAAATAAAACAATATTGTATCCTTTTTTCATTAAAGAACTTTTATAAACAATGCCATCATATCCATTATTTTTTAATAATTCAGATAGATATTGAGTAGGGATATAGTTTATTGTATCATCTGCTGATCTAATCGGTTCTGAAAAGGAACTATTTATCGCACCCCACACAGCCTTTTCACGTTCTTCTGAATTTAGCTTCTCCTCGCATCCGCCCCAGTAGGGGATGAGCGGTTTTTTATCTTGCGAAACATCTATACATTTTAATCTTTTTTTAAGCTCGAAATAGCCAATTGAAACCTTTTCCCTGATGGCCACCCAAAATCCCCCACTTGTGGCCACCTCAAAATCCCCCACCCAGCCAGTCTGATTTTCCAGTAGAGATTGCTGAAAAAGGCGACAGAACGTAACTACTCCCATTTGTGAAATCCACGAATGGGGGAAGGAAGGATGAACGTTTTGAAGCCGAATTTGAAAGCAACAGTCATAACATTACTGGAAAAGGGACTCAGTCAACGCGAGATCAACCGGAAGACCGGGATCAACCGAAAAACCATCCGGAGATATGCTCAGCTGCATCATCGGGCAATTTTTGAAGAAACTGAGTCTTCAATCTACCCCACTTTAGAAGGGGTGGACACCGGGTCTTCGGTTCTTCCTGTTCAAAATCCCCCACCCCGGCCACCGGCTTTGGAGAACCCTCCGAAGAATGGTTCGGCCTGCGAACCGCATCGAAAGTGGATTGAAGAACAACTGAGGCTGGGTCGAAACGCCATGGCCATCTACCAGGACCTGGTGGAACTGTTCGCATTCACGCATCAATACAACAGCGTAAAGCGGTTCGTTCGAAGACTCAAAAAAAAGGACCCGCGTCAGTTTGACCGACTTGAATTTCTTCCCGGAGAAGAGGCCCAGGTTGACTATGGAACAGGAGCGCCGACGCTTCATGACAGCGGAAAACATCGCCGGCCTCGCTTGTTTGTCATGGTGTTGAAATATTCCGGGCGGGCCTTCCGGAAAGTGGTGTGGAAATCGAGCAAGGAAACATGGTGCAGGCTGCATGAGGAAGCATTCCGGTATTTTGGCGGATGCCCGGGATATGTAGCCTTGGATAACCTTAAGGAAGGCGTGATCAAGCCTGATATTTATGATCCCGAGCTTAATACGTTATATGCCGCGATGTTGTCTCATTACGACGTTGCGGCAGACCCGGCAAGGGTGAAGGATCCGAACCGAAAAGGGACGGTGGAAAACGGGGTTAAGTACACACAGAATACCGCCCTGAAGGGCCGGAAATTCGATTGTATTGACGCTCAGAATGATTGGCTCATGCATTGGGAAAAGCGCTGGGCGGCGCCTCGCATTCATGGCCGGGCCAAAAGACAGGTTGAAGAAATGTTCCAGGAGGAAAAACCCTGCCTTCTGCCTTTGCCCTTGTCGCCGTTTGTGTATTTTCGACAGGAAATCCGGACGGTTTACGATGACGGCACCATCCAGTTGGACAATTGTTACTACGCCGCCAATCCGGCGCCCCTTTACAGTCAGGTGGTGGTAAGGGTCTATGACAAAGAGATCGAAATCCTGGACCCGCAACGGATGGAAGTGATTCGCCGCCATCCAAAGGGTCGTATGCCGGGGTCCCTTTTGATGGAACCGCGGGACCGAATTTTTAATCCCTCCCGGCAAACGGACAGGTTGCTGGCACGGGCCGAAGCCATTGGACCCCATACATTCTCATTGTGTGAAACGTGGTTTACCGAAGAAGGCCGAAGCGGCCAGCGCCGGATGTATGGCCTGATCAATCTGGTCCGGCACTACCCGGCAAGGTATGTGGAAAAAGCCGCCGAACTGGCAAAGGCAAACGGATTGAAAAGCTCCAAGGCATTGCGGCGTATGGTGGAGCGCATGGCGGAGGATGAAAAGACAGAACCACTCACCCAGGACCATCCCCTGATTCGGCCGGGAGAAGACTATGCGGTTTTCTGGAATCAACATGCTGCTGGAGGATCATCCCGACCGATTGTTACCGAATCTCGGGTAAAACTGTCTCAGGTTTGGGAACAGGCCAGCTGGCTGGAGGTGATAAGGGTTTTTGACCTTGAGGTGGATCCTAAAAGGAGCCGCCGGGACGATGAAATATGGATCAAATCGCCCTTTACCCATGAAGAGAAGGCCTCAATGCATGTCAGTTTGTCGGAGAACATTTTCAAGGACTTCAGTAGCGGCAAAGGGGGTGGCATCATGCAGTTCTGCCGGGAGATGCTGCTCCAAAAAGGCCGGGAAATGACCATGTCCGAGGTGGCCCGGTGGATGGTTAAAGAAGGGATTGCGACGGCAAATCATCCGAAAAGTTTGGTCAAACAGAAAGAGAAAGCCGCAAACRCAGGTACAAATCCAGCCATTAAAATCGATTTGCGTCGTTATTTGCGAACCGATCATCCTGAGTTATGCAGGCGGGGCATATCGGCCACCACCTGTCGATACCTGGGGTGTGGGTTTCTCCCCCGGCGGTCATGGGCGAAGACAGGTTCACCGCTTAACTCGCGGCTGGTGTTTCAGGTCCGTGGTGTAAGAGAAAATGGCCAGGGTCTTCAACCGGTGATTCTCACCCATACGGGACGAGCACTGAGTATGGAACAAGAAGAGCTCAATGGAAAATACTGGAGTTATCCGTTTAAGAAAGCCTGGGAGATCTACAACCAGGATAACATCCTGCTGGATGAAGCGGCACTGGGTCAAACAAATATGTTGGACGAAGCCGCTACGCGGCAGACAATTCCAGCGATTTTTTTTCTCCCAGATTAACCTGCTGTAATCTCCTCCAACTTTGTAATAAAAAGAAATCATCAAGGAAGGCGCATTTGCCTTTCATTTCAATCATTACAAGGAGGAGATTACAATGGATACCACCATGCCAAAAAATTCGCAATTCAACAAGTATTACCGGAAGCACCAGAAATACCTGAAACTCAATGGATTACGGCCAAAAACCATTGAGGCGTACTCAAGGGCGATCAGGCGAATCGGAAACTATTTCGATTGCAGGATCGTCAATCTTACATCCGACCAGTTGCTTGACTATTTTAATGAGCTTCTGGAATGCCATTCCTGGAGTACGGTCAAGCTCGATCTGTATGGTCTGAAGTTCTTTTACGCCAGGGTACTGAACAAAACCTGGGAAGACATCCCCTTAATCAAACCGCCAAGAACATCCAGGATCCCGGATATTCTATCCATTGAGCAGCTCAACCGGCTGTTCGCCGAAACCAACAAGTTGAGCTACAAAGTCTTTTTCTTTACCACCTACAGCATGGGGCTGCGCCTTGGCGAAGRAATCAGGCTGACTGTCGGTGATATCGACTCCGTCAATATGCGAGTTCATATTCGCGACGCCAAGGGCAACAAAGACCGGCTGGTGCCGCTGCCTGAAAATACTCTGCGCGTGCTGAGAAATTTCTGGCAGGTTCACAAACATCCCCATTTCCTTTTTCCAAGCCGGAAAGAGGTCTGAATAATGCCCACCTGGTTCAGCAGCCACTGGACAGAGGCGGCATCCAGACCGCCATGAAAGCCGTTGTCAGACAACTCGGCATAAAAAAAAATTTCATGCCATTCCCTGCGGCACAGCTATGCAACGCATATGCTGGAAGCAGGCGTTGATCTCATTGAATTACAACAGATCCTGGGCCATGTCAGTGTCCTGACCACCACCAGATACACCCATCTGACTTCCAATACCGGAAACAATGCCAGCCAGGCCGTCAATACGCTGGCCAACACCTTTGATATAACATGGGGAGGGGTCAAATGATTCTGCTCTCCTCGATTATCAATGAATTCAGGGACCGCTTTTTGGACCGATACGAGAATTCCGTCCTGCCAAGCCATACAAAGGCTCTGCAGACCATGGCACAATGCAGACAAGAATATGGCCCGCACATGCTGGCGAAATGTACGGATCACAACTGCGGAAAACAGGTCTATATTCCACATTCCTGTGGTCACAGGAACTGTCCCCATTGCCAGAACCATGAAAACCGGCAGTGGATCGAGAATCAGTTGAGCAAGCGCTTACCGGCTCAATACTATCTGATCACCTTCACCCTCCCCAAACAGCTCAGGGATCTTGCCTGGAAAAATCAGGCAACAATCTATTCCCTCATGTTTGCCTGCGTCCAGGATCTCCTGAAAACATTTACCCAAAAAGACAAAAAACTCGGTGGAGCAGCCGGCTTTACCACCATACTCCATACCCATTCAAGAGCACTCGACTATCATCCCCACATTCATGTTGTCATGCCGGGGGCAAGCATCAATACAAAAACAGCATTATGGCGGGTCAAATCTTCCGGGTATCTTTTCAGCCACAAGGCTCTGGCGCAAGTCTTCAGAGCAAAGATCCTCCAGGCCATTGTTGACCACGGGCTGAGCGTGCCAGAAGATTGCCCGAAACAGTGGGTCGTTGACTGCAAAGACGTCGGCAACGGCGACAAGGCAATCATTTATCTTGGCAGATATCTCTACCGGGGCGTCATCCGGGAACAGGATATTCTGCAATGCGAAAACGGCATGGTCACCTTCAGGTATCTCCATGCCAAAACCGGGCAATACAGAAGCAGGACCGTCACCGGGGAATATTTCCTCTATCTGCTCATGCTCCATGTGCTGCCCAAGGGCTTTCGAAGGGCCAGGTGTTACGGTTTTCTCCATCCATGCAGCAAAAAGCTCATCTGTTTTTTGCAGATGGTGCTCCGGGTTAATCCGCTCAATATGTTTGCCAAGAAATTGAAAGAACGGCCAACAATTACCTGCCCGGTATGCGGAGCGGCCATGAAAATTGTCCTGACAAAAATAGCAAAACCGCCGGCGAAGCAGGTCCACCTGCCTTACATGAGCGAACACGGAGAAATCGTTATGTAACCCAGAGCCAACATCACCGGTTTATGAAAAAGCCCGGTTTCCCCGGTAATGGACACCTATGCGCAAAAAAACTGCATATTCCGCTTCTGAAAGCCTTGTTCTTCAGGCAAATCTATTTCAAAGAGCATATGGGCAGAAGCAGAAAATCCCTGTCTCACTTCTGTCCTGATCAAGCTGCCTCTTTCAAAAAAGCTGTTTTCTATATATAGTAACCGGGCTTGTCCAACAAACGGTTCAGATTGTGGTTCGCTCCGCTCTCACAATCTAACCTTATTCGTTCGGCTTGATCCTGACAGAAGGATTTTTCAAAGCTTTCATAGCTCGAACAGATCCAGATATTACACATGCGTCTCCTTGATCTCCCGTACATACAACTTCAGTCGGAGATGAAAAAGCAAAATAACCTATTACCTTTCGACTGCGATCAGCCATATAAATTTTCCTCTTTGTTGTGATATTTCGGCTTATAACGATTTAATCAGCGGCGCGGTTTTTTGCGTCCGCTGGATTTAGTGGTTAAGTGCTTTTATCCTATACTGAAGTTTGACAGTTGCCCCAAAAAATGGGCGCCCAAAAGCAGATAAGTACCTGATATTAAGACTTCCGGTTTCAAATTGAGCTCAAAAAGGTAGTGCCACAGAAATCAATTTGTTATATTGACAATTTAATATGTTAGGCTCTACCTTAGGGGTGTCTTTTATATGAGGAGGCCCCAATGTTCGCTCGTGCCAAGAAGTCCGGTAAGTATCAGTATTTGCAAATCGTCGAAAACAAAAAAGAGAAAGGCAAAGTCAGACAGCGTGTGATCGCTACCATCGGCCGGATGGACCAACTGCAGTCAAAGGGCCGGGTGGAAACGCTCATCCGGTCATTGTCCAGATTCTCCGAACAGGCCCTGTTGATCATCTCGGGAAAAAGCGATGTCTCCGCTGACTCCAAAAAGATCGGGCCCGTGCTGATTTTCGAGCGGCTGTGGGAAGAGGCCGGAATCAGAAAGGCTATTTCCCGGGTATTGGAAGGACGTAAGTTCGAGTTCGATGTGGAGCGCGCCATCTTCCTCACGGTCCTTCACCGATTGTTGGTATCCGGTTCGGATCGTTTCTGTCATCGCTGGTGTCGGGATTACATCATCAAAGGCATCGAAGGTTTGGAACTTCACCATCTCTATCGGGCCATGGGTTTCCTGGGTGAAGCGCTCGATGTGCAGAACGAAAGTACCGGTTTTTCGCCCAGATGCAACAAGGACCTTGTGGAGGAACTGATCTTTTCCCATCGCCGAGATCTGTTTTCGGATCTGGACCTGGTATTTTTCGACACCACCTCCATCTACTTTGAAGGGCACGGTGGAGAGAGTATCGGCCAATTCGGTTTCAGCAAAGACCACCGGCCCGACCGGGTTCAAATGATCGTTGGGGCGGTCATCGATGATAAAGGCCAGCCAATCTGCTGCGAGATGTGGCCAGGAAATACGGCTGATGTTACTGCACTTTTGCCCGTCGTTGAAAGGCTGAAAAAACGGTTCGCCATCAATCGGGTCTGCATTGTTGCCGATCGCGGCATGATCAGTGCGGATACGGTGGAACAACTCGAGTCTCCAACAAACCGGACCCCATACATCCTGGGAGCCCGCATGCGAAAAGTGAAAAGATTCGAGATCGCGTTTTGTCCCATCCCGGTCGTTACAAAGAGTTCGCACTGAAAGCAGCGATCCGAAAAAGCGGGAGCCGCTCAAAGTCAAACAGGTTCAAATAGATGGTTGTCGATACATCATTTGCCAGAACCCTCGCCAGCAGCGAAAAGATGCCGCTGACCGCGAAGCCATCGTCAAGGCGCTCACTGAAAAACTCAAAAAGGGACCCAAAAGCCTTGTTGGCAACAAGGGGTTCCGGAAGTATTTGAAGGTCGAGAAGGACAGTGCCCGTATCGATGAAAAACGAGTGACGTATGAAGCGCGTTTTGACGGCAAATGGGTACTGCAGACAAACACGGATCTTTCGCCCGAAAAGGTGGCACTAAAGTACAAGGAGTTGTGGCGTGTCGAAAGGGTTTTTCGAGACGTCAAATCACTGCTGGATACCCGTCCCATATTTCATCAGAAGGATCAGACGATCCGCGGTCACGTATTTTGCAGTTTTCTGGCGCTGGTACTTCGAAAGGAACTGGATCAAAGGCTTGTTAAAGCCGGCCACCGTTTCGAATGGGCGGAAATAAAGCAAGACCTGAAGTCTTTACAGACCGTCACCATCGAAGAAAACGGCAGGCGGCTTGCTATCAGAAGCCAGAGCAAGGGAGTCTGCGGCAAAGTTTTCCAGGCTGTTGGGGTTGCCATGCCGCCTACAATACGGGACGTCGAGCCTATACCGGAAAAGTCAGATGGTAGTGCCAACAAAATCCGTGTGTCTTTTAACTAGCTGAAATAGCAAAATAATAATTTTCTAACTGTCAAACTTGAGCTATAAATAATCTCATCGTATCCGGAGCTGAGCGAAAACCGATCTTCTGATATACAGGTTGACCAGCGTCACTCGCATTAAGCATAATCCGCTTAACTCCTTGGGAAGCACATAAGCCTATCGCCTTTTGAATGATTTGTTGAGCGCATTTCTTGTTCCTATATGATTTTTCAGTGTACATACTGTGCAAATACGCAACTTTGGAGGACAAATCAGAAGGATTCGGAACAAGGCTAATAAAGGTAACTGCACCGCTGGCAACCACGCTTTCTTTATCTTCAATTACCCAAGCAATACAATTGCCGTTTTTCATTTCGATTTCCAGTTTTGCAATGTACGCTCTTTCAATTTCATTCGATCTTTTAGGGTCAAGATAATCGCCCTTTTTCTCCCATATTTCCATGAACATCTTTCGGTGATGCACAGCCATTATTGAGATATCACTGATTGATGCTTCACGAAGCCGCATTTCATGTAGTTTCGATTCGTCAGACATTTACTGTTATACCCCTTCGTACATTCTGGCACTTAACGCTGCTAATCAGCCGCGCGTCTTTTTGCGTCGGCTGAATTAGCCTTGTTAGCAACTCTATTTTTTTGGATTATAGCCAGCAAGTGCTTTCCAAAGAGCCAAACCACCGACAGCCCCTACTATTCCTTGAATGCTGTTTGGCAAGATTTCTACAATTGCCGCACCAATGTCAGTAATGGCAAATGCTGGAATTATCTTGCCAACCGCAGGATATATATACGCCTCAAACACAAAGTAACCAACAATAATGGTAATAGCGCCCGCAAATGCGGCAACAGTCTTTATTTTAATACCCCCTGTTTTTGCTCCTGAAGCAATCAACCCTACTATAAAGCCTTCCATCCCTTTGGTTATCAATGTGGCAGGAATGAATACCGGGAAGCCTATTGCATCCGCAATGGTTGGACCTATACTCCCGACTATAGCACCCACCAATGGCCCTAGCCACAGTCCAGCTAGGATGACGAAAACATCTCCAATATTAAAATAGCCTGTTGTGGCGGGGATTGGGACACGTATAACCATCGTTGCGATTGCTGCCAAAACAATCAAGGCCCCAACAATGCCAGTGGTTGCGAATGTCCACTTTTTTCGATTATCCGTTGCCATTTTTCACCTCCTATATCGACTTATTCTTTCGACTTCATCAACCATGCCTGGAATGGGTTCAAATGTATGAATCATCGTTGCGCTTCAACGCTAATCTTAACCGAACCAGCCTTGCTAATGAAAACTGAACCATTGGGGCTTTGAACTTAAACCTCAATTGGAGTTGTGTGGTCTGCCGAGACTTAGATCCCTTGAGCGAAACTGGTTCACGGATGGGTTTCTGTTGTGGGAGACAGTTTTGAACGGGATCAAGACACGCGAAAATATTGAACGAAAAAAAGACAGCGGAAGAGAGATTCAGTTTACTTTCGTGGAGTTATGTGGAAAATCTGCATTTGGTTCCATTTTCGGGTATGATTTTGGGGAGTTAATATAGACCCACTGAGCGATGGGGGGTCTGATTTATTAAAAAAGGTAAGGCCCGAAGTTGCCGCTTCGGGCCTCTTTTTTTGGGAAAAACAGAAGCAGACCGTCTTCCCCGGACAATATAAAGCATACCCATCATAGGTCTGCTTTTGATCCTTTTCAAGATCAAAGGCGTCATGCCCTTAAGGCTTCTAAAAAAAAATCCAGTGTAAAAGTTGTGGATTCATTTTCCATGTGTGCCGGA
>ADZZ01000254.1 GCA_000179315.1 delta proteobacterium NaphS2 | reverse complement strand
TGTGATCTGTGGAGGGTCCTTATGATGAGATGACGTGTAAAAGCCCCAAGGTCAACAGACGTTGACCAAAGAAGTGATACTTTGCATGATTTTTGTCATAGGGAGAGGAAAAAATGGAAGACCGTGTTGTTTTTTTTGATACCACTTTGAGGGACGGCGAACAGTCTCCGGGTGCCAGCATGAACAGTGCCGAGAAACTGAGAATCGCCATGCAGTTGGAAAGACTGGGGGTTGATGTGATGGAGGCGGGTTTTCCCGCATCATCGCCCGGCGATTTTGAATCGGTTCGAATGATTGCCAACAAAATAAGAAATGTGGAGATTGCAGGCATTGCAAGAACCGCCAAGAATGATATCGATCAGGCGTGGGGCGCCATTCGGGATGCCGCCAAGCCCAGGATCCATACCTTCATTGCCGCCAGTGATATCCATATGAAATACAAACTCAAAATGACCCGTGAGGAGGTCATTGGGGAAGCGGTGGAAAGCGTCAAATATGCCAAAAGCCTCTGTGACAGTGTCGAATTTTCAACGGAAGACGGCACCCGTTCGGACCGGGATTTCCTCTGCCGCATATTTGAAGCGGTCATTGCCGCCGGCGCCACAACCATCAACCTGCCCGACACGGTCGGTTACACGGTTCCCGAAGAATTTGGCGAGCTGATACGGTATATCAGGCAGCACACCCCCAATATTCATAAGGCGGTCATGAGTGTTCACTGCCATAACGACCTGGGTCTGGCGACCGCCAATACCCTGGCGGGCATAAGGGCCGGGGCGCGCCAGGCGGAGGTGACCATCAATGGTATCGGTGAACGGGCCGGGAATACTTCCCTCGAAGAAGTCGTGATGACGCTTTTTACCCGGCGGGACGAAATGGCGCTTGGCAGCGGCATCAATACTCGGGAAATTCATCCCACCAGCCGTCTGGTTTCCATGGTTACCGGCATTGTGGTTCAGCCCAACAAAGCCATCGTGGGCGCCAATGCCTTTGCCCATGAGGCGGGTATTCATCAGGACGGTGTGTTGAAAAACCCCATGACCTATGAAATCATGAGCCCTGAAACCGTTGGGCTTGCCGGCAACAACATGGTCATGGGGAAACATTCGGGGCGCCATGCATTCCAGGACAGACTGCGCCAAATGGGATATGAATTGAACCGGGAAGAATTAAACGCCCTCTTTGTCAAATTCAAACAGCTGGCCGACAAACGAAAAGAGATTTTAGGCGAGGACATCGAAGCGTTGGTGGCTGAGGAGATCCTGAGAGTTCCGGATATCTATGAGTTGCTTTATCTGAATGTGGTTAGTGGGACGGTTGCGGTACCCACCGCCACCGTGAAATTGAAAATTCGGGATAAAGAGGTCCAGAGTGCGGGTTTTGGCGTCGGTCCCATCGATGCGGCTTTTAACACCATCGTCAAAATGATAAACAGCAGTGCCACACTCATGCGATTTTCCGTCAATGCCATTACCGGAGGGATGGATGCACAGGGTGAAGTGACGGCACGTCTGCAGGAAAATGGATTTGTGGCGTTGGGCAAAGGCACTGATTCGGATATTATCACCGCCAGTGCAAAAGCTTTTGTCAACGGGTTGAACCGCCTGGAACATATGAAGGAGAACCCCAGGTTGTCTCCCAACGAATCGGTCCTTTAAAACTAAATGAAAGAGGTAACAACCTTATGCGTATGACCATCACGGAAAAGATTCTTGCGGCACACGCGGGGCAGGATGCGGTTGCCCCGGGAGACCTGGTCCAGGTCCGGGTCGATATGGCCTTGGCCAACGACATTACGGCGCCCTTGGCCATAGCGGTCTTCCATGAACTGGGCGCTTCACAGGTGTTTGACCGGGAAAAAGTGGCGCTCGTGCCGGATCACTTCGTCCCCAACAAAGACATCGCCTCCGCTGAACAGGTGAAAATGATGGAGGCATTTGCCGATCAGTACAAGCTCAAAAACTATTTCAAGGTAGGTGACGTCGGGATCGAACACGTGATCCTGCCTGAGAAGGGCCTTGTGGCGCCGGGAGATCTGGTGATCGGCGCGGACAGCCACACCTGTACGTACGGGGCCATGGGGGCTTTTTCAACGGGTGTGGGCAGTACGGATCTGGGCGCGATCATGGCCACCGGCAAGACATGGCTGAAAGTGCCTGAAACCATAAAGGTCATCTACAAGGGGACCTTGAAGCCGTGGGTGGGCGGAAAGGACCTGATCCTTTTCACCATCGGGCGGATCGGGGTTCAGGGTGCCCGCTACAGGACACTGGAATTTACCGGTCCGGTCTTAAAGGAACTTCGAATGAGTGACCGGTTTACCATGGCCAACATGGCCGTCGAGGCAGGGGCCAAAAACGGTATTTTTGAACCGGATGACGCGGTCCGTGATTTTATGAAAGGGCGGACCGAGCGCGAAGGGGTATACTGGAAGAGTGATCCGGATGCCCGCTATGACGAAATCGTCGAATTTGACCTGAGTGATTTGGAACTGCAGGTGGCCTGTCCCCATTCGCCGGAAAATGTATTGCCGGTTTCCTCGGTGGAAAAGGTGCCCCTTAATCAGGTGTTCATCGGGTCATGCACCAATGGCTCTATTGACGATTTGAGAATGGCCGCCAACTTCTTGAAAGGGCGCAGGGTCGCCGAAAAAACCCGGTTGATCGTCATTCCCGGATCGCCTCTGATTTACAAGCAAGCCATGCAGGAAGGCATCCTTGAGGTGCTGCTGGATGCGGGTGCCGCCATCGGACCGCCCTGTTGCGGTCCCTGTCTGGGGGGGCACATGGGAATTTTGGCCGGCGGCGAAAAAGCGCTTGCCACGACGAATCGGAACTTCATCGGCCGCATGGGCCACAGCAAGAGCGAGGTCTATCTGGCCGGTCCCGCCGTGGCGGCCGCCTCTGCGGTTCTTGGCCGGATCGGGAGTCCGGATGAACTCTGATGGCATATCAACCGACGTTTTTTGGAGGGTAATATAACACTATGAAAGTAAAAGGCAGTGCCTTTAAATTCGGGGATCATATTGACACGGATTTGATTATCCCCGCAAGATTCTTGAATGTATCGGACAAAGATGAACTGGCAAAAAACTGTTTTGCGGACCTAAGACCCGAATTTGCAGATAAGGCGAAATCGGGAGGGGTTATTGTCGCCGGTGAAAATTTCGGCTGCGGGTCTTCAAGGGAACATGCCCCCATTGCCATCAAGGCGGCGGGTATCGGTTGTGTGGTCGCCCGAAGTTTTGCCAGGATTTTTTATCGAAACGCGTTTAACATCGGCCTTCCCATCCTGGAAGCGACCATGGAACAGGATTTTATTGCGGAAGGGGACCCTGTCAGCGTCGACCTGACGTCAGGAGAGGTTCGAAACGAAGCCAACGGGAAAACCGTCCAGGCCATGCCCCTTCCGCCGTTCATGCGGGAAATGGTGGAATGCGGTGGCCTGGTTCCGTATATCAAGAAACAGAAAATGAAGTCAGAAGTGAATGACATTCATAAATGAAAGCTGGGGGGTGTGTACCATTAAACGAACAGGAATCGAAATTTTTCTTAAAGTTCTTGAAGAGGAAGGGGTGGATACCATTTTCGGCTATCCAGGGGCGTCTGTTATCGATATTTACGATGCCTTGGTGAAAACGGATTTCAAGCATATCCTGGTTCGACATGAGCAGGGCGCCGTCCATGCGGCGGATGGATATGCCAGGGCTTCCGGCAAGGTGGGCGTCTGTCTGGTAACGTCCGGACCGGGCGCTACCAATACGGTCAGCGGCATTGCTGCGGCCCACGCGGATTCGATTCCCCTTGTGGTGTTCACGGGGCAGGTGCCCACCGGGCTGATTGGAAACGACGCGTTTCAAGAAGTGGATATCGTGGGGATTACCCGGCCCTGTACGAAGCACAACTATCTGGTTACGAAGATCGAAGATCTGGCCGGAAGCCTTCGAGAGGCATTCCATATCGCCAGAAGCGGTCGGCCGGGACCGGTGCTGGTGGATTTGCCGAAGGATATGATGTCCTCAAAAGCTGAATTGAAACCGGCCAAATCAGTTGAACTGAAATCCTACCAGCCCAATTACAAACCCAATGTACGACAGCTGGGTAAAGTGGTGGCGCTGATTAAGAAGGCTAAACGTCCTTTGATCCTGGCCGGTGGCGGCGTGATTCTTTCAAAAGGGGCCGGCGAATTGCGAAAATTCGCCGAAGCCATCGAATCCCCGGTGACCACGACCCTCATGGGGCTTGGGGCATTTCCCACGAATACTTCCAAATGGTTGGGGATGATCGGGATGCACGGTACCTATCGCGCCAATATGGCTTCCGCAAACTGCGATTTGATGATCGCCGTGGGGGTTCGCTTCGATGATCGGGTGACCGGAAAAATAGACGCATTTGCGCCTAAAGCCAAAATCGTTCACATTGACATCGATCCCACGTCTATTCGGAAGAATATTTCCGTAGCCATTCCCGTGGTCGGCGATTGCCGTGAGACCTTGAATATGCTGAACGAATTGGTGGCCGCCCAGGTGGAGGGTGTTTTTAACGGTTCGCGCGGTGCCTGGTTTGATCAAATCGAGGAATGGAAAAGCACCAAAAAGCTCGATTACCACCAGAAAAATGTGATAAAACCCCAATATGTGATTGAAGCGCTTCACCGGCTCACCAAAGGGGAGGCCGTTATTACCACGGAGGTGGGGCAGAATCAAATGTGGACGGCCCAGTATTATCATTTCGACCGGCCCAACTGTTTTATTACGTCGGGAGGTCTGGGGTGCATGGGGTTCGGTCTGCCTGCCGCCATCGGTGCGCAAATTGCCTGTCCCGATCGTGTGGTGGTGGATATTGCCGGCGACGGCAGCATTCAGATGAATATTCAGGAACTGGCAACCGCCGTTCAGTATGGACTACCCGTCAAGGTCGTGATCCTCAACAACCAATACCTGGGTATGGTGAGACAATGGCAGGAGCTCTTTTACGACAAATGCTACGCCGGAACCTGCATGGAACATGCCCCTGATTTTTTGAAGCTGGCGGAGGCCTACGGCGCCTTGGGGTTACGCGCCACCAGGCCCGAGCAGGTTGAGCCGGTCCTTCGTGAGGGACTTTCCGCCCCCCGGACCGTGGTGATGGAATTCAAGGTGGAGAGAGAGGAAAATGTTTACCCAATGGTTCCGGCGGGTGCACCCATTACGGAAATGTTGCTGGTATAATATGCGGCCAGCGGTTCGCTTTTAGTATCCTAAGGAGGATGCATGAATCAGGAAAAAGAAGAAAAGCACATCCTGTCCCTCATGGTGGATAACCGACCGGGTGTCCTGTCCCGTATCGTGGGTCTCTTCAGCGGCAGGGGGTTCAACATCGAAAGTCTGTGTGTGGCCGAAACCGCCGACGCGGATATATCCAGGATTACGCTGGTGACGTGCGGCGATATGGGTGTCATTGAACAAATCAAGAAACAGTTGAACAAGCTGATCAATGTCATCAAGGTGGTGGACTTCATGGATATGTCCTTTGTTCAACGGGACCTGGCGTTGATTAAGGTCCGGGCCAAACCGGAACACCGGGCTGAAATTCTGAGAATCACGGATATTTTCAGAGGAAGAGTGGTGGATGTGGGATCGGAATTTTATACCCTGGAAGTTACCGGGGATTTGGAAAAGATCGATGCAATCCTGGGGCTTCTGAAGCCCATGGGCATTAAAGAAATTGCGCGGACGGGGACGATCGCACTGCCCCGCGAAAAGAGAAAATGAGGAGAAAAAATGGCGAAAATTGATTTTGGCGGCGTGGTTGAAGAGGTGATCACCTCAGAGGAATTCAGTCTTGAAAAAGCGCAAAAGGTTCTTGAAAATGAGACCGTTGCCGTTTTGGGTTACGGTGTGCAAGGACCGGGGCAGGCACTTAATATGCAGGATAACGGCATTCGGGTGATTGTGGGACAGCGTGAAGAGAGCGCATCCTGGAGCCGTGCGGTGGAAGATGGCTTTTTACCGGGAGAAACCCTTTTTCCTTTGGAGGAAGCGGCAAAACGGGCTACCGTGATTCAGTATCTGATCAGTGATGCGGGACAGGTTGCCACGTGGTCCCTGGTCAAGAAATGCCTGAATCCCGGGGACGCACTCTATTTTTCACACGGTTTTGCCATCACCTACAAGGACCAGACAGGGATCGTGCCGCCCGAGGATGTGGACGTGATCCTGGTGGCACCAAAGGGTTCCGGAAAAACCGTCCGCAGAAATTTTCTGGCGGGAAGTGGTATTAATTCCAGCTATGCCGTTTTTCAAGATTATACCGGTCGCGCCCTTGAACGCACCCTTGCCCTGGGTGTGGCCATCGGTTCCGGCTATTTGTTCCCCACCACTTTTGAAAAGGAGGTCTTCAGTGATTTAACCGGTGAACGCGGCGTACTGATGGGATGTCTGGCCGGTGTCATGGAAGCGCAGTACGACATTTTGCGCAAGAACGGACACAGTCCCAGCGAAGCCTTTAATGAAACCGTCGAAGAGTTGACCCAGAGCCTGATACGGTTGGTGGCCGAAAACGGCATGGACTGGATGTTTGGAAACTGCAGTACCACGGCCCAGCGAGGAGCGTTGGACTGGCGTGTCAAGTTCAAGGCTGCCGTTGCTCCCATATTTGAGGAACTCTATGAAAGCGTCAAATCCGGCAGGGAAGCACAGGTTGTTCTGGAGGCCAACAGCCGGGATGACTATCGTGAAAGGCTGGACCGGGAACTCAGCCAGATCAGGGACTCCGAAATGTGGCAGGCAGGTAAGGCAGTCCGCGCTTTGAGGCCGGAAAATCGAAACATATGACGACAGATCTCAAGCTTGCCGTTGTCTGCATGCATTCCACCCTCGGTGATATAGAGGGGAATCTGGATCGGATTTCGCAGCTTGCCGAAAGGGCGGTCCGGGAGGGCGCTCACATGGTGTGCTTTCCCGAGTCCGTCGCCACCGGCTATGCCCTCAAAGACCCCGGGAAGTATTGCAGCGTCCGGGATAGCGTGCAGGTCATGGATCGTTTGATTCAAGTGGGCCGGGACCTGAAAACGGTTTTGATTGCCGGGTTTATTGAAAATAGAGGCGGTCAAAAGCAATACATCGCGCAACTGGTAACCGGGCCTGAAGGTCCCATGGGCATCTACCGAAAAACCCACCTGTCACCCACGGAGAGCGAAGCCTATGGCGCGGGGAAAACGCTGGGTGTATTCGTTTACGGCCACTGGCGTTTTGGTGTACAACTCTGCTATGAGGCGCATTTTCCGGAGATCAGCACGAAGATGGCCCTTTCAGGGGCGGATTTTCTGCTGATCCCCCACGCGTCGCCCCGGGGCACCCCTTCGGAAAAATTTGAAAGCTGGATGCGACATCTCCCCGCCCGGGCCTTTGATAACGGTGTCTTCGTAGCGGCCTGCAATCCTGTGGGTGAAAACGGCGCAGGTCTTTCGTTCCCGGGGGTGGCGTTGTTGTTGGGGCCCGACGGCCGGTTAATAAAGGAATTTCAGGGAGAAGAAGAGATGATCCTCCATGGGGTCTTAAGTGGCGATGATCTTAGAAGTATCCGACAACACCGAATGAAATACTTCCTTTCCAAAAGGCGACCGGAACTCTACCTGTAAATTGAAAAAAAATCGTTGCTTCTCCGCAACGATTCGGAGGGAATTGTCTGCCGGGACGCATTTGGGCATGCATGGATAGAATCCTCTTTTAAGCGCGACGGGTGGTGATTTCCTTCATCCTTGCTTCGACAATCTTTTCTTCATGCCGCCGTTTTTTTGCGGCGGCTTCCGTCACTTTTTCCATGAGGATGTCCATGTCACAGGGTTTCATCAAATAGTCAAAGGCGCCCTTTTTCATCCCTTCGATGCCCGTTTCAACGGTGGCATGCCCCGTCAGCATGATGACTTCAAGCAGGGGGAATTGGTTTTTGATCTCCCCAAGGGTTTCAATGCCGTCCATCTCGGGCATTTTCACATCGAGTACGACCACCTCAATACTGTTGTTTTCTGCCAGAACTCTCAGCGCCTCCGGACCACTGAATGCTGTTGCAATGTTGAGATCTCTTTTGTTCAAACGCCGGGTCATTGCTTCAACGAAAGGGACTTCATCATCAACCAGAAGCACGTTTGCTATTGCCATGATTTATCCTCCTTTTAATTGCTGTTATGACCATAATTTTATAGCAACAAATATGCCAAATTAAAACGGGGCCGATTAGCTTTAACTATTTGATAATATCTATAAAATTACGGCTCATATGCGTTACCCTGTTTCAGGGGGTCGAGAAGTGTCAGCATTTTTTACAGCTTGGAAAGGGTGAGGCCATGTTTTACCGCAACTTACGTTTTAGACGATGGGTTGCTCACCGATGTTTCAAATTTCAGACCGTATTTATCGATTTTGGCATGGAGGGTCGGCCTTGAAAGGCCCAAGAGCTTGGCCGCGCGGGATCGATTGCCGCCAGTCAGGTTAAGGGCCTCTCCTACCAGGATAGCCGCAAACCGGTCCATGCATGACTCGAACAAATTTTCCGTCCCTTTTGTGGTGAGGGCTTCCTGAACCCACCTGTAGATCGCTTTCTCGGAAAATTCAAGACCTTTTGCCGTATTCAAATCGGCATTGCTGATAGCCTGTGCGATTTCCTCAGGCCCAACGGGAGCGCCTCGGTTAAATATAAGCGCTTTTTGGAGCGTGTTTTTGATTTCCCGCACGTTTCCCGGCCACGAATAGTCACTGAGGGTGGAAATTGCCTCTTTGGAAATGCCGGGATTGTCCATGGCGAAATCTGCTGCCGCCCGGGCCAGGAAATACTCGGACAGGAGTGGAATATCGCCGTCTCTTTCTCTCAGCGGCGGGAGCGCGATGGTGACGACTTTGAGTCGGTAGTAAAGATCTTCACGGAAGCGCCCTTCCGAAAGGGCGCCTTCCAGGTCACGATTGGTAGCAGCAATGATGCGTACATCCACGGGAATTGTGTCCCTGCCACCCAGTCGTTCGATGCTTTTTTCCTGAAGCAGCCTCAATATTTTGGCTTGTATGCTGGAGGGCATGTCCCCGATTTCATCCAGAAACACCGTGCCCCTGTTTGCCTGTTCGATCTTTCCCACACGTCGGTGGTTTGCGCCGGTAAACGCTCCCTTTTCGTACCCGAACAGTTCGCTTTCCAGAAGGTTCTCAGGAATAGCAACGCAGTTAATCACCAAAAACGGTTTGTCGGCTCTAAGGCTGTGTTGATATATGGCTCTGGCCACCAGTTCCTTCCCTGTCCCCGATTCACCGCGTATCAGCACCGTTGCATTGGTGGGGGAAACCCTGCCGATGGCTTTGTAAATGTCCTGCATGGGCTTGCTGCGACCGACCAGACCCTCTCGCGACGTATTGTCCGGGGCGGCATTCATTTCCACGGGTGAATGCATAAAGCGGGCCGCATCCAGGGCTTTCCGGATGACATCCAGCATTTCAGGAATATCAAAGGGTTTCAGAATGTAATCAAAGGCCCCCATCTTTGTGGCTTCTATGGCGGTTTCGGTGGTCCCAAAGGCCGTCATGATGATGACAGGGAGTTTAGGGTCCAGTGCGTTGATTCGTTTGAAGGTTTCAAGGCCGTTGATTCCGGGCAAGCGCATGTCCAGGATAACCAGGTCGGGCGGCAAAGCTTCAATCCGTTTGAGGCCTGTTTCACCGGATGGGGCGGTTTCAACCCGATAGCCTTCCTCTTTCAGAAGCTTTTCAAAACTGGCGCGTAGCTGGTCGTCATCATCGATGATTAAAATAGTACTCAAAGCTATATCTTCTCCAATGGCAGTGTCAGCACAAATGTGGCACCTTTTCCACTTTCAGAAATGAGCTCCAAAGAACCGCCGTGACTTTCCATAATTCTGGATGTAATACTCAAGCCGAGGCCTGTCCCTTCTTCTTTGCTGGTAAAAAAAGGCTGAAAAACCTTGTTTTGAATCGGCTTCTGAATGCCCGGACCGCTGTCGGTTATTTGAATGACGGCAACAGGTCCATGGGGTTCGCGGAACCCTTTTTCCTCATGAATAACAATGCTGCCGCCCCCTTCCATGGCTTCGCAAGCATTCTCCAGAATATTGATCAGCGCTTCTTTCAGCTGTTCCGGATCCACCTGGATTTCCGGAAGAGGCTGCCTGCGTTCAACGGTTACGGTTACGTTATAGGATTCCAGACGGTGATGAAGCAGTTGCAGGACGAGATCAACAATCTCTGACGGACTTATTTTTTGAGTTTTAAGCTTGGGTGGGCGGGAAAACTCCAGAAAATTTTGTACAATGGTATCGATATGACGAATTTCACCGGAAATCACCTCAAAATCATCCTGTTGGGCGGGTGAGAGTTCAAGTGTTCTGTCCAGGGAAAAAAGGCGCATCTTTACAGAAGTAAGCGGGTTTCGGATACTGTGGGCCATCCCGGCGGCCAGTTTTCCCACGGACGCCATCTTTTCCGCTTGTAAAAGGGTTTCCTGACTCCTTTCAAGGGCTGCCTGGGTATGGTCCGCGTCTTTAATAAGGCCGCGCACACTTCGGCTCAGAATATTAACTTCGTTTCCCGTTTCGTTCGGCTTCTCATGTCGGTCCGCTTCCAATGCAAGTCTGCGAATGGGAGCCAGGATCTGTTTTGTCAGGACGAATGCCAACAGAACGCCCAACATAATGACCACCAGGATTGCCGTACCGGCAACAAGCCTCAGGTTTCGGGCCTGCGTGAGACTCTTCTTTTTGGCTTGTTCTATGGCTTTCCGGTGGATGCGTTTATAACGCTCACATAAATCCAGAATACCGAAAAACCGATTTCGTGCCTCTTTGTGCAAACTGGCGCCCGCTTTACGCTCACCCCGTTGGTAGTGAGAGATCACCTGATCCTTGATGGTTATATAGCGGTTGTAGGCTTCTTCGATTTTGGAAACGGCCTTTTTCTGGTGAAGAGTTCTGGCAAGGCCTTTTGTTTTTTCAAGGCGCTCTTTGAAAATCTGACGGTATTCCCCCAGTTGACGCAGCCAATCAGGATCTCCATCCAGAAAATAGTAGGAAACAAATCCTTTTTGATTAACGAGGGCAATTTCCAGCCCTTCCGCCGCATAAAGGGTCTCCATATTCTCGGAGATAATATGGTTTAACAGTCCCTCCATTCGATAAGTGTACCATACCATAACGAATCCACCGGTAAGGGTAACCACCACAACGGCGACCAGGAGCGAGTATATGCGTGTCCGCAAATTGAACATATGGATTGGGTGGCAATCATCAACGCGTAAAGGGTCTGATTGCGCCAGCTATTCTTCTTGAAATGAATGTAAAAAGAGCCCGTTTCGAATATATTGTCAAGAAATTTTTAACACAGGCGACTGTCTGATGCGGCTAATTGTAAGAATCTTCCTGGTTGCGCTTCAACATCTTCGCTACCACTTTCTTGAGGTGTTCGATGCTGTTTCCCTCTTTTTCCACAAACACGACATTTTTTACGTCTTGCGGATATTGGCTGCGATCTGACTGAAACGAATGTATCACCAGCGGGAGCCGAGGAATGCGGTTATTCAGTTTTTCAAATATGGCCGTGTCTCCAACGGTCACGAGATCCGGGTCCAGAATGAGAAGGTCGAGGGGTGTCCGGCTGAAGACCTGTTTCAAAATTTCGCGACTGTCCTTTGCCGGAATAACCCTGTAGCCGTCAGACATCAGTTCTCTTTTCAACAGGTCTCTCACATTGGGATTACGGTCCGCTATGAGAATTGTAAACCCAGATCTATTTTCCAAATGATTTCTCCATGCATTATTTTTTTTGTGTTGTCGTTTGATGGAGACTGTTTGTCGGGTTCGGTGTTCAGTCATTTTAATCAGGTTTGTTTCATGCTTGGCCGGTACCCCTTAACCCTCAAAAGGTACCGCCGCTTTTTCTCATGAGGAGTCTGGCTTCAGCCTGTCTGATGCGCTCTTCCTGTTCGTCTTTTCTTCTTCTGGCGCCCTGCAGCTTATGCGTCAGTTCCTCGAAATCAGCCGGTTTCATCAAATAATCAAATGCACCCAGTTTCATCCCGTCAACAGCGGTTTCCGCACTGCCGTGTCCTGTCAACATGATAACCTCCACAAGTGGAAACCGCTTTTTGATCTCTCCCAATGTTTCCATTCCATCCATGCCGGGCATCCTGATATCCAGAATCACCACGTCGATATGGTCTTGCGCCAGGATATCAAGGCATGCCTTTCCGCTGTATGCCGTGGAAACCTGTTCGCCTGCTTCCTTTAACCTCAGTGAAAGCATTTCCACAAAGTCTTCTTCATCATCAACCAGCAGCACTCTTGTCGGTATTCTGACCATGGCCAATTTCTCCTTCATAATGTTTGAGGTCATGCACGATGAAAAATCATGCGATGACGGTTTTTACGCCCGTTCGTCATTCTGACCTTTGTATGACCCTTTGTTTGAATTACATTTTACGTCCGGATGCTTTGGCAGTTTTACACTGAACTGCGTCCCCTGACCGACCCGGCTTTCCACTTCTATTTCGCCACCCAATTTATCGATAATGCTTCGGGTGACAAAAAGCCCAAGACCCGTGCCTTCGCCGGTGGGCTTTGTGCTGAAAAAGGGTTCGAAAATCTTTTTCAGGTGTTCCCCGGGAATTCCCCGGCCGCTATCGCTTATGGTGAGTGTCGCATGGTCTTCAGATGTTTCGGCTGTCACGGTGATTTTTCCCCCGGCGTCGGTCGCATGTACCGCGTTGCTCAAAATGTTGATCAAGACCTGTCTCAATTTATAAGGATCGCTCCATATGACATTTTTTCCGGGGTCAATGGTTTCCAATAGTTGAACGCCTTTTTGGTCGGCCTCTTTTTGGTGGAGTACCATTGTTTCTTCAACCAGCTCTTTTAGGTCCACTTTTGAAAGGGTCGCATCCGTTTGCTTCACCGATCCCAAAAGCTGATGTGTAATCCGCCTGGCCCTTTCCACACCGTTTTCGATTTTCCCCAATGCCATCTCAAAATCACCCCTTCGGGGCATTTGTGCAAGTTCTTTTTTTTGAAGAATGGACTTCATCCATCCGGCGGATTCTTTGATAATGGCCAGGGGGTTGTTGATTTCATGGGCCACGCCCGCAGCCAGTGTGCCCAGGGATGCCAGCCTTTCGGTGGCGATCATCTGTTGTTCCATCCTGGCCCTGAAATCTTTTTCTTTCTGTTTTTCATCCTCTCTGGTGCGCTTTTCAAAGGCCTGTCTGATTTTACCTGCCAGATGCTCCAGTTCTATGGGTTTGCTCAGATAATCAAATGCGCCGGCTTTAATGCCGTCCACGCCGTCCCGGGTGGTTGCATGACCGGTCAGCATGATGACTTCGGTTCCGGGACAACTGTTTTTGATGTGGTGAAGGGTTTCCATGCCATCCATCCCCGGCATCTTCAAGTCCAGAACGACGACGTCTACGGGGTCTTTTTTGAGAATGTTCAGGCATTCCTCCCCGCCTGTGGCCTGGCGGATGTCCATCCCCCGTTTCGTCAGACGTTTGGCCACTGTCCGCCGGAAGTCATTTTCATCATCTACGAGAAGGACGCGTATACTTTCCATTTCTAAGGGAGTCCCGGTACTTGTCAAATAAATTTTTACACCAATCCCAGTATCTTCCACCAGACAGCGGCAACCAGCACGAGAATGCTCAGCAGAATGGGTGTGGCCACAAGCCCCGCTTTTGTGAGGTCACTGGATTTGAAATATCGGTAGCTGTAAGCGATGGCATTGGGTGGACAGCCGATCACCAGAAGCATGGCGAAAGAGGTGGCGGTTCCCAGACAGAGGGCAAGAACTCTGGGGTCAACCCCCTCCAGTTGCGCCATGGGGATAACGATGGGCAAAATAAGAGCGGCCGCGGCCACGTTGGCCATGGCATTTGTCACCAACGCTCCGAAAAGCCCCACGCCCACAAAGAGCAGTAACCAACCACCACCCTGAACCAGCGGAAAAAAGATGTTTGCAAAGTAGGTTGCAGCACCTGAATAGCCCATGGCAAGGCCCAGGGAAATGCCTCCGCCGAATATGAAAAGGGCTGTCCCCCATTCAAGGTTTTCGTGAATGTCTTCCCATTTCAGGACCTTCAGCAACACCAGGGCCGCTACGGCCGCCATCCCCGTTACCGAATAGTCCATGCCGTGCAGGCCTTTTGTCAACCACGAAATAAAAGCCAGGCCTATGATAATGAGCGTCTTTTTTTCCACGGAAGTCCAGGGGCCGAGGCTTTCGTCAAAATCAGGCAGTTTGAATTTGGGGTCGGGCCTGAACACAAAATATACGATCAGCACAGCAACCGGCACAGTAAGGATGGCGGCGGGCATGGCGTACTTTATCCAGTCAAAGAAACTGATCTCAATCCCCGTGAATTCATGAAGGAAAGCCGCGGAAACCATACATCGGCCGCCGCCCACCAGTGTCCCCATGCCGCCGCAGGAACAGGCGAAAGGAAGGGACAGCATCATGAATTTTGCCGTGTTGGTGTGCGGTTCTATGCCTACGGCTCGCATCAGGGGAAGCATGGTGATGATCCCTATGGCGCATGCGGCTGCATCATGCATAAAGGAGGATGCAATGCCGAGACCCATGGAGATGATGAAGGTGAATTTGACCACGCTGTTTCCTGCTTTTTTTACAATAAAATAACCGAGTCTCTTGGTCAGCCCCGCCTTGTCAAGGCTAATGGCAAAGATCAGACAGCACATGATGAATATCACCACCGGATGCATATAAGGCGCCCAAGCTTCCTTCACATCCGCAATGCCCATCAATACCAGGAAAACACCGATACAGATGGCGGTGATTTCGAGGGGTATGGGTTCAAAGATGAACAGGAAGACGAGAACCGCCAGGACGGCCAGGAAGCGTTTGGCTTTGGGGGATAGACCGTTACTATATTCAATTTCCACCCCTTTGAGGTTAAGGGAAGCGGCCGTCTTTTTCAAAAAGGCCGCAGTTGATTCGTCTCCCCCGGGATTTTTGGCTTCCACAACGTATCCCGGGGTTTTTTCAGAATCTTGAGCATGTTGAGATACCAGGGAAAAATTGTTGTTGACATGCTGAATAAGTTTCTGCGCTTTGTCACCGGTTATCCTGAATTTGGTTCCTTCCGGTCTTGGCAGTAACAGAACAATGACACCGAGCGCAAATGCGATACCTAGCTGAACCCACTTTGATTTTAAGAACATTTCCCCTCCATGAACACTGATTTTGAGTTTGGTTTTCTTCTGTGACAGCAACAAGTGTTCCAAAAAATGTCATAAGGGTTGAAAATGATATAACCCTTTGATAAAGCGGTTTAAATAGGCAAGACTCGAACGAAATCCAACCGCAGCGCTACCATATGGGTGTTGCCGTTCTTTTACGTATTGTAAAAATACCTGTCACACCCATATGCTCATTTTTTAAACACACGTGGGTATTGATGTGAAATGAGGCGAAAAAACCTTTTATGTTGAGAAGGTTATGGATTTTTGTTGTTTTTCCGGGCCAATGTCCTTATTTGGCATGGATTGCGCATTTGAAAAAAGGATGCTGCCCAATTCCCACTGAAAGGAAATCGTATATGGGTCCGGTTCAAGAGAAATCCAACGGTCATTACCATGCACTTAGAAGGAACATCCTTCTGACAATCATCATTGTTTCAATTACGCCGATGATCCTGGTTAGTATCAGTATCCTTTATCAGTTCAACGTATCCTATCGGGAAAAAGTCGAAGCGCATCTCAAAACGCTGGTAAAGAAGCACAAGCAAAACATAGACAGTTTTCTCAAGGAAAAATCGGGTGATATTGCATCGCTGGCCAAAACATTCACTTTTGCGGAGATGAGCGATGAGTCATTTCTAAAAGACAGGCTTGCGGTGCTTCAGCAGGAGTATGACCCCGCTTTCGTGGACCTTGGCGTGATCAATGCGCGAGGCGTTCAAATGGCGTATGCCGGACCGTTCAACCTGGGAAAAGCGGTTTATTCATCTGCCGAATGGTTCAAGAAAGCCATGGAAAGCGACAAGGTTTACGTGAGCGATGTCTTTTTGGGGATTCGGGGGCTGCCCCATTTTATTGTGGCCGTGAGAGACAATTGGAATGGGGAACCCTGGATATTGAGGGCCACCATTGATTTTGTGGCGTTTAATGATCTCGTGGAGAATATTCGCATTGGCGAGACCGGTTTTGCCTTTATTCTGAACAGTGAAGGAGAATTCCAGACCAAACCCCTTCACAACATAATTCCCAGCAAGGAGCCCTATGCGGGCTTCCTAAAAAACGAAGCCGAATTGCAGGACAAAATAACCCTTATTGAAAGGGAGGATGCTTCCGGGATCGATGAGATTTATGTGGCTGCCTTTTTGAAAGGCGGTCGGTGGCTGCTGGTCTATCAACAGAGGGCGGCGGATGCATTTACGGACCTGCGAAATGCCTTCAGAGTGACGCTTGCTATTATTTTGCTGGGCAGTATCGGCATCATCAGCATGGCATACATACATTCGAAGAAAATGGTGAGCCGAATTGTCAGAATGGACAAGGAAAAGCAGATCATGAACACCCAGATTGTGGAAACGGGAAAGCTTGCATCCATCGGCGAGCTTGCTGCGGGGATCGCCCATGAGATCAATAATCCCGTCGCCATTATGGTTGAAGAAGCCGGTTGGATTGAGGATCTTTTGAGTGAAGAAGACATTAAGGAAAGCGAGAATCTGGAAGAATTCAAACGAGCGCTGCAACAGATTCATGTCCAGGGAAAAAGGTGCAAAGAGATAACACACAAATTACTCAGTTTTGCGAGGAAAAGCGGTTCAACAGTCCAGGATGTTCAAATCAATGAATTGCTGCGGGAGGTGATTTCCCTCTCCGAGCAAAGGGCGAAATACAGCAATGTTGTCATAAACAAATCCCTTGAAGAGAATCTTCCCACCATACGCGTCTCGGAGTCGGAGTTGCAGCAGGTTTTTCTTAATCTCATCAATAATGCCCTTGACGCCATGGAAAAGACGGGCGGAAATATAGCTATATCCACGAAAATTGTGTCGGGTCATGGCGGACAGAATATCCAAATTCAGGTGGCGGATGAAGGAACGGGAATTCCGGAGTCCGACTTGATTAGAATTTTCGATCCGTTCTATACGACCAAGCCCGTAGGAAAAGGGACAGGTCTGGGGCTTTCCATATGCTACGGCATTGTAAAACAACTGGGTGGGGATATTGAGGTCAAAAGCGCCATTGGTGAAGGGGCGCGGTTTATCATCAGAATTCCTTTGGATGAGGAAGAAAAAAAGTGACTTCCGGCGTTTTCTTCGTAAGACGTCTTCTTTTAAAGGTATTTCGGAGGTGACATGGGCAGTAGAAGCCGAAAAACACCGTCTAATCATTCCGCCGTTCGCCAGAACAGGAGGATCAAACTTCTCCTGGTGGATGACGAAAAAGAGTTTTTGAAGGTTCTGTCAAATAGGCTGCGCAAACGTGGCATCGAAGTGGAAACGGCATCCAGCGGCGCAAAGGGCATTCAATCACTTCGCCGGGCGGATTTTGATGTCGCCGTTGTGGATCTCAAAATGGAGGACATGGGGGGAATTGAGGTGCTGCAGATTTTCAAAAAGATGGCCCCTGAAATCCCCATCATCATTTTGACCGGGCATGGCTCCGAAGAGGCTCTGGTGGAAGGCATGACCAGTGGCGCTTATGACTATCTGATGAAACCGTGTGATATTGAGGAGCTCTTGGCGAAAGTAAAAGAAGCGGCTGAAGTCGGTGATCACAAAGGCGATAACATTTGACGGATAAAAAAGGCACGAGGAAGCGGCATTGCCGTTTTCTTGTGCCTTTTTGGTTCGGTACTGTCTAATTCCGGAAATTACGCTGAATTTTCGAGGTGTTTCATCAGAAATTATACACAACCGGTCGGTTTGGGCAGTCCAGCCATTTTACAGGCGCCTTTGCCGGGTCCCGAGGGGAACAATTCGTATATATATTTCAGTTTGTAGCCGGTGACTTTGGAAAGAATTCTGACCATGGGGGCGATACCGTTTTTCCGGTAGTACTCCTGCAGCACATCAACGACCTTCTTATGCTCATCCGTTATTTCTTCAATACCTTCGGTTGACTTCACATATTTCATCCATCCTTCATCCCAGTTGGTGAAGTCGTCGATGAATCCGTCTTCGTCAACAACGTAGGATTTTCCTTCAAATTCTACTGTTGCCATACCTAAATTAACCTCCCTTTGTTAATTAAAATTCCTTAAAAACGCCAATCCTGAATATCCGTTCAGCGAACACAAAACATAATCAAAATACTATAATTCCCATTTTTTGAATTGTCAAATGTTCTTTTCGACCATCTCCGGGGTTTTGCCCTCTTTTTGTTCTCTGAAATTGAAGGCTGCTTTAATAAGGCCCTCTGCCCAATCAGGTTCGCCGGCGGCATGTACGTGGGTATAGGTTCCCAACACATTTTTTCTGCAAATACCATCTTTACCGCTATGGATACCGTGACCCCGCTGTACCTTGAAGGCGAAGCGTACGCTTTCTTCGGGCGCAGTGAGAATCGCTTTGGAATAGTGAAATTCGTGCCCGCGTAAGATTTTTCCAACCGAATAAAAAGGATTTTGCCCACAAGTTTCAAGAATGGTATACCCGTGCCCCTGAGGTTTCTTTTGAAAAACAAAATCCAAAGGGAGTGCTCCGACCATGGGGTAATGGTGGTCGGTCAACCGTAGCTGTTCTCCCAGATATATTAGGCCGCCGCATTCCGCGTAAACGGGAAGGCCATTTTCAATTGCGTCTTTCAGTGCGTTTCTGAAGAAAACGTTATCAGCCAGGTATTCCGCCTGGGTTTCCGGAAATCCGCCACCGATATAGAGGACGTCCAGATCCGGCAGGGCATTTGAGGAAATAGCATCCAGTTTAATGAGATCGGCACCCCCTTTTTCCAGTTCGGAGAGGTTTTCAGGGTAGTAGAACCAGAGTGACTGATCCATTATGAAACCGATTCTCGGGCGGTTTACCATCTTTTTCGCACCGTTTTTCGTTTTCAACGGATGGCTCATCAGGTCCAATTCCGGAGCCGAGCTTGCGATTTTCTGGATGTGCTCAAGGTCCAGGTTGTCCAGAACGACTTCCCGTGCCCACGATATGGCTTTTTGTGCACGATCACGCTCCCGGTGAGGCACCAGCCCCATATGTCTTTCGGGAAATGGGTTCTCTTTGAGCTTCGGGATCGCGCCCACCACGGGAATACCACAATATTTCCCAATGGCTTCGGTGATCAGGTTTCTTTGCCGCAGGCCGGCGACGCGGTTCAAAATAACGCCGGCGATGTTCAGTTCCGGATCAAATACCTGGCATCCTCGAACCACGGCAGCCATGGTGCGCGTTGTCATGGTTACATCCAAGACAATCAGAACCGGTGCATTAAGAAGCCTTCCCAATTCGGCGGTGCTGCAACAACCATCAATATCAAGGCCGTCGAAAAGTCCCCGGTTTCCCTCCACCAGAGATATTTTTTTTTGCGCGGAATGGTTCAAAAAGGAATTGAAGATCTGTTCTTCATTCATCAAGAACGAATCCAGATTATAACAGGGCACTTCCGCTGCCATGGAAAGCCACCCTGCGTCGATAAAATCCGGGCCTTTCTTGAAGGGCGCCACCTGAAGGCCCTTTTCCCGCCATGCGGCGGCAAGACCCAGGGATAAAATGGTTTTTCCGGAACCGCCCTTCAGTGCAGCGATAATGATGCGGGGATGCATGAAACAGTCTCTAATGTGATCGATTCGGTTTGGTTTAATCCTACGGTTTAAGGGATAAAAAAGTGCTGAGAATAAGGAACATGGCCGCTTGAAATTGTCAACAAAAAAGTCGTGGGATGTTCCTGTTTTTTTTATTGACACCCTCCGGCCTTTTGATTATTAACTATCTGAAAAATTGGTTAATTGGTAATCGCTCAAAAAACGATTGGAGCCGAATTGAATATTTTGAGGGTTCGGTGGAAATATGAAAAAAATGGTTTTGCAATCCCTGCTGCGGATTAGGATCATTTGAGGGAGGAGGTGACGGTCGGCACTAGTTTTCGGATATATTCCTTAGAGATACTTAATGTGATAATATTTTAAGGAGGCAAGTCTAATGGCTTTTGAACCCAACGAAGAACAAAAAGAGTTGAAATACGACGAGCTTCGCATCTATAGCGATGAGGAGCTGAAGAACTATACGGAGGACGAGCTTAAGGATTTCAAATGCAAGCACGATACCCCCGATCTGGACGAACTGGAAAACGGTCCATGGCCCAGCTTTGTGGCGGATGCCAAACGGGAAGCCCTTCACCGCAGAAAACTGGCGGACGATCGCATGATGATCGAGCGGGACGTGGTGGAAGACATGATGGGGCAGTTGCAGGTTTCTTTTGACGAAGGTGAAACCCATTGGAAACATGGCGGTATCGTGGGTGTGTTCGGTTACGGCGGCGGCGTCATCGGCCGGTATTCGGACTTGCCTGATAGATTTCCTTCCATTGCCCACTTTCATACCATGCGTATCAATCAGCCGGCCAGTAAATTCTACTCCAGCGACTATCTGCGATGCATCTGCGACCTGTGGGAGTACCGGGGCAGCGGTATGATGAACATGCACGGTTCCACGGGCGACATTATCTGCATCGGCACCTTTACCGAGCAGCTGGAACCCATTTTTTATGAATTGGGGCACGTCCTTCAGCAGGACCTGGGCGGATCCGGTTCCAACCTTCGGACCCCCGCTTGCTGTATCGGCAAGGCCCGTTGTGAATACGCCTGCATCGACACACAGGCCATGTGCTATGAACTGACCCACTACTATCAGGATGAACTGCACCGTCCGGCCTTCCCATACAAATTTAAATTCAAATTTGATGGATGTCCCAACGGTTGCGTGGCTTCCATCGCCCGGTCCGACATGAGCTTTATCGGTACATGGAAAGACAATATCCGCATTGATCAGGAAGCGGTCCAGGCCTATATAGGCGGCGAAATAGCCCCCAACGCCGGGGCCCACGCGGGCAAAGACTGGGGTAAGTTCGATATCGAAAAGGAAGTGATCAACCTCTGTCCCACCAACTGCATGTGGATGGAAGACGGCAAACTCATGATCGATGACAAGGAATGCACCCGCTGCATGCATTGCATCAACACCATGCCGAGAGCCCTGAAACCCGGTGTTGAAACCGGATGCAGCATCCTGTTCGGCGCAAAGGCCCCCATCCTGGACGGCGCTCAGATGTCCGTTTTGACCATTCCTTTCATGGAATGCGAAGCACCCTATGACAATATCAAGGAAGTCGTGGAAAAAATCTGGGAATGGTGGCCGGAAGAGGGTAAGAACCGTGAACGGCTGGGTGAGTTGATCCAGCGCCAGGGTATCTCCAAGCTGCTGGAAGTTCTTGAGATTCCGCCCATGCCGCAGATGGTGAGAGAGCCGAGGAGCAACCCCTACATCTTCTGGAAGGAAGAGGATGTGCCCGGTGGATGGGACCGCGATATCAATGACTACCGATCCAGACATGCGAGATAGGAGGAATCTATAATGGCATTATCATTAGAAAGACTGGGACTATTTAATCCTGAAAAACCCATGGAAAACCGGCTGACGGACCTGGGGCCACGGCACTTCTGGCAGTATTTTCCTTCTATCATTCAGAACAACTACGGCAAATGGGACTACCATGAAATTCTGGAGCCCGGAATTCTGGTACATGTTTCCGAAACAGGTGACAAGGTGTTCACCATCCGATGCGGTGGGTGCCGGTTCATGACCGTTGAACACGTGCGTGAACTCTGTGAAATTGCGGACAAGCATTGTGACGGCTTTCTGAGGTTCACCACCCGGAACAACATCGAGTTCATGGTGGACAGCCAGGACAAGATGGAGGCTCTTAAAAAGGATCTTCAAAGCCGGAAGCATGTGAGCGGCAGTTACAAATTCCCCATCGGCGGTACCGGCGCAGGCGTCACCAATATCGTTCATACCCAGGGGTACATCCACTGCCATACCCCGGCAACGGACGCTTCCAGTATGGTAAAAGCCGTCATGGATGATCTCTTTGAGGAATTCCAGGGCATGAATTTGCCGGCACAGGTTCGTATTTCCATGGCCTGCTGTCTCAACATGTGCGGCGCGGTACACTGTTCCGATATCGCCCTGCTGGGATATCATCGGAAACCGCCCTTGGTTGACGCGGAAGTCCTTGACCAGTACTGTGAAATTCCCTTGGTCATTGCGGCGTGCCCCACGGCTGCCATTTCTCCGACCAAAACCGAATCCGGTAAAAAGGCGGTCAAGATCAAAGAAGAACGCTGCATGTTCTGCGGTAACTGCTATACCATGTGCATGGCGTTGCCCCTGTCGGACAGTGAAGGTGACTGTGTGACCATCATGGCCGGCGGTAAGGTCAGTAACCGCATTTCGCCGCCCAAATTTTCCAAAGTGGTTGTTCCGGCATTGCCCAACAACTTCCCGAGATTTCCGGAAGTGTGCGAAAACGTCAAGAAGATCGTCAACGCCTACGCCGGAGACGCCAACAAATACGAGCGTATCGGCGATTGGGCAGAGAGAATCGGTTGGGAAAGATTTTTCGAAAAATGTGATCTTCCCTTTTCCGATCACCTCATTGACGATTACAGGCTCCAGTATGATACCTACAGAACCTCTACTCAGTTTAAATATACCGAGGCGGCCTGGGCCGTATCAAAAGCCGTTAACGGAATCAAATAAAACAATGCTCAATTAATTCCGTCCGGGGAAAAAGCTTTTTTTAAAGATGTCTCTTCCCCGGGCGGAATATGAGATGAAGGAGCAACCATGGAAGACATGAAGCAAGCCATTTTGGATTTTGCTGAAAAGAGCAAGAAAAGCAAATTCTATTTTAACGATATCCAGAAAGCCGTACAAAAGGTGCTACCGGATGCCAAGGCCAGAATGATCAAAAAGGCTGCCACCGCATTGATCAATGAAGAGAAACTGATTTATTTTTCCACCGGCAGCAGCACCATGTATGGTTTGAAAGGGAGAGGCCAAACCGAAGACCATTAGAAACGGCCATTCCCGCGGTTGTTGTGACAATAATAACGAAGTGATAGCAAGGAAAGAGGTCGCTGTCCCGGTTGGGGTGCGGCCTTTTTTCTTCATACTGAACGGAAAGTCGGGTATAGAATTTTCTGTTTGCGGATTTTTATGAAATTTAGCCGGTGTAATTGAAGGAACGTCCTGAATGGAATTGAAAAATTTTGTCAGAAATGCTTACGGGAAAAATGATGTTCCCGCCAACACCATAGAAAGAATCCGGCGTGGCTTCAAACGGATGGGCCTTCAACCGGAATACCGACAGTTCAAGGCGGCGGAGAATTTGTACTGGGGACAAATCTGGATCGATTCAATCAAGATCATCTGCGAAGGAAAAGGCACAACCGCCGCCCTTTGTGAAGCCAGTGCGCTGGCGGAGTTGACCGAACGATTGAGTGCCGGCATGTTTTATCCGGTCTTTGAAGAACAGGTGAGGTTTAATATCCCGGCGTTATACGGTCGGGACGCGAGACGGTTCCTCAATTTTGAGTGGATGGAAGGGTATGTGAATGCCCATCAGGATGCTCTGGACAACCCGTTGACGGTGGAAGACCTGTTGCGGAACGAAACCCATTTGAAACCGGAAGATATCAAAAGCATAAAAGACAGCGAAATGTGCAGGCATTGGGTGGATGGTTTTTCATTGACCCGACAGGAAAACGTCAAGGTGCCGGTCAATTTTGTAAACTATATCCACGGGTCCAACGGAATGGCTGCCGGTAATGCCATTGAAGAGGCCATGGTTCAGGCCACGTGTGAAATATTTGAGCGGTATGCCCAGATTCGGATTATCAGGCCTGAAAAAGAAGTCCCTACCATCGACAGCAAGACCGTAAAAGATCCATTCATTCAGGACATGGTTGGATTTTATGAAAAACAAAACGTTTCGGTTCTGATCAAGGACCTCTCATTGGACCATCCCCTCCCGGTGATCGGCGTTTTGTACACCAACCGCAATCTGGCCCCGGATCGTCTTGAACACAGGGTTCTCACTCCCGGAGCGTCATTCAACCTGATGGAGGGGTTGACCCGATGCTTCACGGAAGGTGTACAGGGGCGTGCCACCCTCAAGAAACCAAGGCCGAATTTCGATAAAGCGGTGCTTCACAAAACAAAGGTCGATGATTATTATATGCTGATGCGGTGTGGCGTGGCGTTGAAAGACATCTCATTCCTGGAAAAAGGGGAGACGAGGCCTTTTATAGAGAAAAATTGTAAGGATATCTTCGAAGAGATCGATGGAATCAAGAAAATTTGTCGGGATTTGAGGACGGATTTTATTGTTTTGAACCATACCCACCCCATCTTAGGTTTTCCCGTTGTCAGGATTGTGGTTCCGGGGGTATCTGATTTTTTACCCTTTTTAAAAAGGGATGTGCTGGTGGCCAAAAAGTCAAAGCCCTCAAACGCCTATCGCGGTGAAGAATTTATCAACGTTATGAAGAGTTTTTTCTCTTCTGATTTTAATCAAGCTTAGAGGAATATTATGATCAAGCCAAAGGACTCGGAAGAGTTTATTTACCAACAAAAACAGATTCGGGATGAAGATACGGAGTGTGCAAGTACCAGTTATAATGATGGGGTTTCCCTCATGGAGCAGGGAAAGCTGGATGAAGCCATCGGCGCCTTTAATGATGCCATTGAAAACAGTGGACGAATGTTTGAAGCCTATGTGAATCTGGGGTACATTTATTTCAAGCAAGGTGATTTGGAAAGGGTCGTTTATGCCAATCAACAGGCCATCGAGATAGAACCCAGATACGCAAGGGGATACGCCAACCTCGGTTTCGCTTATCTTCAGATGCTGAGAACCGAAGAGGCCATCAAGGCCCTTGTAATCGCCATTGAACTGAATCCGGAGATCATTCAGGCCTATAGCAATTTAACCAACGCTTACCTGCAAAACGACGAGATTGAAAAAGCCATTGAAACGGGAGAGAAAATGGTGGCGCTCGCCCCGGAATTTGCTCTGGGACTAAATAACCTCGCTTCCGCCTATTACAACAAGGGGGATTATGCAAAGGCGATCGAAAATCTGGACAAGGCGGTTGAATTGGGTTTTGAACCTCATCCCGAGTTTATAAAAGCATTGGAGCCCCATCGTTAAATGGACTTTTCTTATTTGTTTGAACCTTATGACAGACTGATCAGTCGGGCCGATAAGTCCTTTGAGCGCATCGCCCGGGAATATCCGGATTGTATCGCCTGCAAGCCGGGCTGTGCGGATTGCTGTCACGCCGTTTTCGGACTTTTTCTGATCGAAGCCGTTTTTTTGAAACATGATTTCGATCAATTGGGTGAGGAAGAGAAGCAGGCGGCCCTCGAAAGAGGCATTGCTGCGGAAAAAGAACTCAAGACCCTTGAAAGAACTCTTGAGGAGTTCAAGGATGATCCCCGCATGAGCGCCTATTCAATGGCCAGAGCGAGAATTCGGTGCCCCCTGCTCAGTGATGACGATACCTGCATCCTGTATCCCTATCGGCCCATCACCTGTCGGATTTACGGCATTCCCACCATGATTCAGCGGGTTCCCAGAATCTGCGGCAGTACGGGCTTTAAGAAGGACCAGGAATACCCCATCTTTAACATGGACGGGGTTCAAAAGGAGCTCTTTCAGTTGTCAAAAGACCTTCTCACCAATGTGGGAAATGACGCCGCCGATGAAAGGGCATCTCTTTTGATTTCACTTCCCAAGATCATCAAAACGCCCATCGACGATCTGGTCAATGAAAATCCTGCAGGGCCTGACACGGAAAAGCGGCCTTGATTATCGTTTCGTCAAAACTACGCCCGAAATTCTTGATTCTGCGCACTATATCCGCCGGTAATCCCCCTATGGAGCACCGCCTTTCTCGATTTTGACCGTGCCTGACATCCCTCGTATATATTCGCTCCCCGATATGGCGTACCCCAGCTCATACAAACCTGCGGCGGAGCCGAAACTGCCATAAAACATCACTACGTCTCCCCAAGGCGCATAGTAGGCAAGGGTTCCTGGTTGAGCATCCGCTTGGGGGGTATCGGCGGTTTTCAGTTTATTCGGCGGATAGAAAATTTTTTCGTTGTTGCTGTAATTCTCGACGGAGATGCTTAGTGGCAATTGGGCATATAGATCTCTGGCCGCCGGACTGTTGTTGAGTTCGAACACCGTGGTTTTGCTGTTTGCCTTCACGCTTATTTTCATGGCTGCCTGGTTCTCTGATGCATTCGGCTTTTTCCTCTCAATTATTGCGCTGCCTGACATTCCTGCAATATCCTCGATCCCGGTTAAGTTGATGCCCAGGCGGTGCATTTCGTCGCCTGCATGAAAATCCTTGTAGAGCATGAACACATCTCCCCAGGGTTCATAGTAGCTTAGTTCACCTTTCTTCCCGTCGTGATACGCCTCACGCGCAGTCACGTTCAGTTTTTCGGGCGGATAGAACATCCACTGGGCGTCTCGAAAATTGGTCAAGTCCAGCTTCAACGGAAGCTGATTGTAGAATTCCTTTGCGGCCGCCGTGTCATACAGCCGAAAGGTTGCCGTATGCCCCTGAGAGGTGATTTTAACCTGCATATCCGATAAGGGCAGTCCGTTTTCTTCATTCTTAACCGGTTTTTCATTAAATGCCATGGAGGCTTTTCCTTGTAGATTTATGCCAGAAACGAGCGTACAAATCAGGAATCCAACAACAAAAAAGGACGGA
>ADZZ01000255.1 GCA_000179315.1 delta proteobacterium NaphS2 | reverse complement strand
TGCTTTCCGGAAAATTTGGATCGCATGCAAAAGAGTTTCAGCCGTGTTTCGACACCCCCTAAAATGGCAATGCAGTTTCCCCAGTCCACCTCGGCTTCGACGCCGGTCTGTGGATCTGATGGTATAAATACCTCACGACCACTAACGCCCAATCTCAATTTTGCCTCGCGAACATATCGCCGGACAGTTGTCTCAGATCCTTGAAAAGCATGCTCCTGTTTGAGACGATTAAAAACCCGCACCGCCGTATGCCGCTGCTTTTTGGGACGATCCTTATCATCCTTCAACCATCGGTCGATGGTTCTAATATAGGGGGCCAAAACAGGGTATGCTTGTCCAATCCTTGGCTTATAACCGCTGTATTCTCCCCGAAGAACCTTCTTAACTGTATTTTTGGAATGTCCCGTCTCCCGGGCAATTTGTTTTATGGCTTTGCCATAAACCCTATGTGCCGTCCGTATGTAGCTGTATTGATCCACCGTGAGCATTCTCCTTTCTGCCTCCAGCATAGGATTGATATTTAGCAATCCTTCTTACCAGAGGTCCACTCAGGGGGGTCAATTTTAGGTTGTCGTTTTGGCCTTTAGGGGGTCAGTTTTAGGTTAGCGAAACCAGACAGGTTATGTGCTTAATTTTAATACAAAAAATATCTATTGACTTATTTGGCTAAAATGGTTAATATGAATAAAAAATTCTCTAAAGGATTCAAATATGCAAATTACAGCTACAGAACTTAAAAACAGACTCGGTCGATACCTGGATGTTGCTGAAACAAATCCAGTGTTTGTGAAAAAATCAGGTCGCAATAAATCAGTATTAATATCAAATGCCATGTATGAAAAATTTCTAGCATATGAAGATGCTTATTGGGCCTCAAAAGCGAAAATAGCAGAGGAAGAAGGCTATTTGGGCGATAAAGCCTCAGAAGAACTCCTGCGCGGGGCCTAACCCAATGCTCAAAATTGATATCACTAAGTCAGCCGGTAAATTTATTAAAAAGCTGCCTCCGAAACAATTCAAACAAGTTGTTGGAACAATACTTGGCCTCCGAGAGAACTCAACACCTCATGACTCAAAACAGCTTATAGGATATCCAGAATATCAGCGCGTCGATATTGGTGAATATCGGATCATTTACAGATTTGATACAAGTACTGTTTATATCGCTACAATTGGTAAACGAAATGATGATGAAGTTTACAAGCGCCCTGATGGCCACCCAAAATCCCCCACTTGTGGCCACCTCAAAATCCCCCACCCAGCCAGTCTGATTTTCCAGTAGAGATTGCTGAAAAAGGCGACAGAACGTAACTACTCCCATTTGTGAAATCCACGAATGGGGGAAGGAAGGATGAACGTTTTGAAGCCGAATTTGAAAGCAACAGTCATAACATTACTGGAAAAGGGACTCAGTCAACGCGAGATCAACCGGAAGACCGGGATCAACCGAAAAACCATCCGGAGATATGCTCAGCTGCATCATCGGGCAATTTTTGAAGAAACTGAGTCTTCAATCTACCCCACTTTAGAAGGGGTGGACACCGGGTCTTCGGTTCTTCCTGTTCAAAATCCCCCACCCCGGCCACCGGCTTTGGAGAACCCTCCGAAGAATGGTTCGGCCTGCGAACCGCATCGAAAGTGGATTGAAGAACAACTGAGGCTGGGTCGAAACGCCATGGCCATCTACCAGGACCTGGTGGAACTGTTCGCATTCACGCATCAATACAACAGCGTAAAGCGGTTCGTTCGAAGACTCAAAAAAAAGGACCCGCGTCAGTTTGACCGACTTGAATTTCTTCCCGGAGAAGAGGCCCAGGTTGACTATGGAACAGGAGCGCCGACGCTTCATGACAGCGGAAAACATCGCCGGCCTCGCTTGTTTGTCATGGTGTTGAAATATTCCGGGCGGGCCTTCCGGAAAGTGGTGTGGAAATCGAGCAAGGAAACATGGTGCAGCTGCATGAGGAAGCATT
>ADZZ01000256.1 GCA_000179315.1 delta proteobacterium NaphS2 | reverse complement strand
AGGTCCGGTTTTATGCAGCGGCTTCTTCCTTGATGGATACGGCAACCTTGTACAAAATTGTCAGGACAAAGAATCCAACCGCCAGCACACCGATGGTGATCAGAATCTCGGGCGTGGTCGGCCAGTAAGGCGTTACGGTTTCAAACATGTTGGGCGTAAAACCGCCGACGATCAAGCCGAGCCCCTTGTCAATCCAGGTCGCCGCGATCAAAACGACACAGGCCACGGCCAAGGTGCCTTCATTTCGTCTTGTGGCCGGGACGATCAGAAGCACCAGGGAGATAACGGCAAAGCCGGTGGCGGTCCACATCCAGGGCGCCAGTTTGCCGTATCCGTCGAGGCCCTGGAACAGAAACACAATGGAGTGCATGTGCCCCGGAATCTGGCTATAGAAAGCCGTAAAAACTTCCAGTAAAAAGAAGAACACATTGAGAATCATGGCGTATGTAACGATGCCGGCCAGTGTACGAATCTGCTCCTTGCCGGGATCGAACTTTGACACCTTCCGAACAATCAGGCAAAGCAGAATCAGGAGGGCCGGTCCGGCGCAGAAAGCGGAACTTAAAAAACGCGCGGCCATAATTGCGGTTAACCAGAAATGTCTGCCCGGAAGACCCGCATAGAGAAAAGCCGTTACCGTATGGATGCTGAAAGCCCAAGGGATGGAAATATAGGCCAGAACCTTGATCAATTTATTATACTTCACGCCCTTTCGTTCGGCGGCCAGAACATTCCAGCCCACAATCAGATTGAGCAACATGTACACATTCAGCACGATCATATCCCAGAAAAGGATCGAATTGGGCGTGGGGTATAAAATAACGTTCATGATCCTGACGGGGTTTCCCAGGTCAACAAAGACAAACAGCAGACACATGATAATGGCCGAAATGGCCAGAAACTCCCCTAGAATGGTAATTCGGCCGAAGGCCTTGTAGTCATGAATATAATAGGGTAATACCACCATGACACCACCGGCGGCGATCCCGACGAAGTACGTCAGCTGTCCAATATAGAGACCCCATGAGACGTCTCTGCTCATGCCCGTAATCCGCAATCCTACATTGAACTGATAGAACCAACATGCCGTTCCAACGCCGATTAAAACCAGCAGAAAAACGAGCCATGACCAATACGCTGTTGTTCCTTTTAACGCTCTGTCAAGCATAACCTACCTCATATAATGTAAAATACGTTCGGTCCGGTACCCAAGGCGGGTTTTCTTCTCACCGAATAGTGCTTACGCAAAAGCTCTCTGACATTGGAGTCGGGATTTGCCAGATCACCAAAATGTAAGGCGTTAACCTTTATCTTGTCACAAGCCTGTACGCAGGCGGGCAGATCTCCCTTTTCAATCAACTCCGTGCAGAAGTTGCATTTTTCAACGACGCCCTTTGATCTTTCAGGATATTCCTTGTTGGTCGGGAAATCCGGATTGAGCTTCTTGGGAGCTTCGCGGGGAATTCCAAAGTTAAAACTTCTGGATCCGTAGGGGCATGCCGCCATACAGAACCGGCACCCGATGCAGCGGTGCATATCCATCTCGACAATACCGTCCCATTCCCGCTTGAAGGTCGCCTGCGTGGGGCAAACCCGGACGCATGGCGGGTTGTAGCAGTGGTTGCACAATAGAATAAACGGCTTACCCTCGACGCGTTCGTCAATGAATTCGTTGGGATGATCAGGAAAAACGTGTTCGTATTTGTCCTGCCAAATCCATTTGATGGCTATTCTGGGGTCTCCCCAGTCAGGGACGTTGTGCTGGCGATTACAGGCCAGGATACAATCTTTACATTCACCCTTCTCCTGCTTGGCAAGACATTTCCGCATATCAATGACCATCGACCATCGTTTCCCTTCGGTCAAGGGAACACCTTCGGTGGAAGCTTCCAGCTCCCCCGGGGCAAGGATGTCAATGGCCGCTTTTCCCCCGAGTCCGAAGAGGGTGGCGTAACCGGCTATTTTCAGGAATTCTCTTCTGTCTACCGCCATTACTTTTTCTCCTCCGGCGCAATATGACAATCCCAGCAATAAGGACTGACGTCCATATAATTGTGACACTGGTCACAGAATTTGGTTTTGTCCGAATGGCAGTTCATGCAGGTCACCTGCAAACTCTTGTAATAAATCTTGCCATCCGCGGCTTTATAGTATCGCTCTCCTTCCCGAACCACCGTGTGACGCCACTCATCCAGCATGGTGAAATGTGATTCTCTCATATACCGGGTCGGCTCAACGCACACTTTGGCTTCCTTCGCTTTTTTAGTCAGCTGCGGATCCGGCGGTTTAGCCGAAGACCCGGCGTTATAAAAGAACGGGGACAGGAATAGACCGATACCGATAATCAGGCCAATTATAATCTTACCGCCATCATACATCCTCTTCATCCTCCATTCCAGGCAACGGTTCACCACGCAAGTCGGTGGTGCGATCCTTCTCTCCATCCATTATCAAGGCATTGGCCACCAACTCGTGAAGGCCGGTAACATCCACACCCGGAACCCAGTAATCCATGGATGCGGGCAGAACCGCGCGGTCAATGGCGCAGATGCAAGCCAACATGTTCACGCCGTGCTTTTCGTGGACAAACTTGACGGCGTTGGCCCTGGGAAGGCCGCCGCGCATCCGTAATTCCATGTCCTCACCGGCATTCAGCCCTGAACCGCTGCCGCAGCAGAAAGTCTGCTCCCGAATGGTTTCGGGGGGCATTTCATAGAAGTTGTTGCAGACACTATTCAATACATACCGCGGTTCCTCAAGAAATCCCATGCCCCTTGCGGTATTGCAGGAATCGTGAAACGTTACGACCTTGTTGTCATTGCGGCTGGGATCCAGTTTCAATTTGTTGTGCTTGATGAGGTCCGCAGTGAATTCCACCAAGTGAATCATTTTGGTGGATTTGGCGTTCTCGAAAACCGTTCCGGTGATGGGAGATTTGGGTACTTCCAGAAAATCGGCCGGTCCGTTCCAGGTATCCATATACTGGTTTAAAACCCGCCACATGTGGCCGCATTCCCCGCCGATGATGTACTTGACGCCCAGGCGTTTGGCTTCATGGTACATTTTGGCGTTCAAACGTTTAGCCATTTCGTGGGATGTGAAAAAACCGAAATTACCCCCTTCCGATGCGTAGGTGCTCCAGGTGATATCCAGCCCCAAGTCCTTTAAATAATGGAACAGCATGAGATATCCCATGGCCGTATAGGTGCCGGGATCGGCAAAAACGTCACCTGAAGGTGTCAAAAAGAGAATCTCGGCGCCTTTTCGGTTGAAGTCCGGCTCCACGCGAATGCCGGTGACCTCTTCGATTTCATCCACGAAGAAATCGATCATGTCCACAAAGGCGTGGGGTTGAATGCCCAGATGGTTCCCGGTGCGGTTGCAGTTGGCCACCGGCCCGGCAATCCAGTCGATATTCAAGCCAAGCAGGTTTGTCAATTCACGTCCGAGGATTGTGACTTCGGCCGTATCAATGCCGTAGGGACAAAAAAGCGAGCAGCGGCGGCATTCCGTGCACTGGTACAGATAATACCACAGTTCCTTGAGGGTTTCTAAGGTCAGCTTGCGTCCGCCGCCAAATTTACCCAACAATTTGCCGGCAGCGGTGAACTCCCCGCGATAGATGGAGCGCAGCAGTTCGGCGCGCATGACGGGCATGTTTTTGGGATCACCCGATCCAATGAAAAAATGGCACTTGTCTGCACAGGCACCGCACCGAACGCAGATATCCATAAATACTTTCAGGGTGCGATATTTGTCGAGGCGCTCACGGAATCCTTGCAGAAAGATCTCCCGCCAGTTTTCCGGCAGGTGCCAGTCCTCCTCGGTGGGGCTCCAGTCTTTTGGGAACGGCATCCCCACGGCTTCCGTGTTCTTGGGTTTGGCGCCGTAGCAATGGATGCCGGGTTTGATCTCCGAAAACTTGTTCAACCAGCCCTGTTCAAACAGGGGCCGGGTATGTTCAATATCCGCAGTTTGTACTGGTTTGGGGGTCTCTGCCATGGTTACTCCTTTTCTCCTTCTTCGGCGGTTTCATCCACTCCCTTATCCACGGGAATGCCGGCTTCGACCATCGCCTCCCGGAATTCGTCTTCATATTCCGCATAGGTATGAAACTTAACGGGGTAATTCCAGGGATTCACATGCCGGACATAACGGTTGTTGTTGGAGAGGTTCCTTGTGGGGCTTAAAAAGATGCCACCCCAGATGCATGAGTTTACTGAATGGAAAATAGGCGATCAAAACACAAAGAATAAACAGGTGGATGAAAAATAGGACGCCAATGCCGTCAGGCACAACCGGATGAAATTTGAACAGGCCGATGACCAGTTCCTTGACTTTAACAATATCCACACGGAAAAGGTATCGCATCAGCATTCCGGAAAATCCGAGGGATAAAATCAGCATCAGCGGAAAGTAGTCGGCCGGAAGCGACAGATAGCGCAGTTGAGAATAAAGAATCCTTCTTAATAACAGCCAGGTGGCTGCGGCCATGAGCAGCATGTCGGTGATATAGACACCGGGCAGCCCGAAGCCGTTGAAGGGTGCCGCGCCCATCTGCATAAAACCGTCGAGGTTTTGCAGGAGGGTTACGAAGCCTGGAACCGGGTCCATAAAAAACCTGAAATGGCGAAGGAAGATTACGAGAAAGGAATAATGAAACAGAATGGCCGCGAGCCACAGCCATTTTTCCCATTCGTAATTAATCCTCGGTACGCCTTCCACACGGCGGTATTCAAGACGCGTATTTCTGAAAAGCGACCTGAAGGTGAGAACTTCAAAGAGCATCCTCACCACGACGCCACCGGCGCCTTTGGGGTTGTCGATGGGATTGCTTTTGATCCAGGGGAAGGACCACATCTGCCCGGCCGTGGTGGGAATCCGGTAAGGAACCGGTGAACGTCCCCAGTTCAAAACACGCACGATGATGCCCACAATGAAGGTGGCCAGGGCGGCGTAAGGAATGACAACGCCGAACAGGGTTGTCAAATCCAGTGCCCCCACACCGATCCAGGGGATCAAAACCACCACAAGCACCGCCAAAGATGAAAACACAAGACTCAATACAAAATTCATAGACGATTACCTCTTCTCAAAAATCAAAAAACTATGTCAAAATTGCCAATTCAGATTCCCGGTTGTTGCTCCGGAATCTCTTTGATGAGATTCGCCCTCTCCAGCAATCGGCCATACTCATTTCTGATCTCTTTGACACGAATGTCGAAAATCTGCTGGCGACATTGTGAATAAACGTCAAAGGCCACGAGTGCGGCCGCATCGATCCTGTCTTCAAGCTGATATAATTCGGCAGAGACGCCTTCCCCAATCGTTTCCCTCAGAATGCTCTTCAGCTGCAGAACAAATCCTACGGCATGGGAAGGTTGGAAGTCCTGTACCGCCCTGATCCTGATGATTTTATCGAGGGAGGAAACAAGCTTTTTAGTGTCCTCCCCTTTGACCAATTCGTCAAAAAGGATTTCAACATCCTTGGCGATGATGGAGCCCACCGGATTGGCGAACTGGCTCTTCTCTTTCTTGAGAAATTTCTGCGTTTCCTTCGGGTAGGTTTGAAGAATGGCTTCCTGCCATTTTTTGACAATGGCGGACCGATTTTCTAAAACAACACTTTCTGGGTTCATAATTTGATATTCGTTACGCGAAACCTGATGCGACACTTCCCCTAAGGATTTTTTATTACGGGAACCTATACAAAATCCGGTTTTTATGTCAAGAAAAAAATAGTTTATACTTAACTAAATCCCTGCTTGCCAGACCACGCATTCCAGGGTAGGCTGTCCCCATGAAACAGGATGGAAAAAAAGCAGTTTTCGGATGGGCCATGTACGATTGGGCCAATTCCGCCTTTGCCACCACCGTCATGGCCGGATTTTTCCCCGTGTTTTTTAAACAGTACTGGAGTCTTGGCGCGGATGCCACCGTCAGCACTGCCAGGCTCGGGTTGGGCAACTCCCTTGCGGGTATTGTTGTAGCGATCTCGGCACCTGTTCTGGGGGCAATTGCGGACCGGGGAAGCGCTCGAAAAAAGTTCCTTCTCTTTTTTGCGGTCATGGGTATTCTCATGACCATGGGCCTGTATCTGGTGGCCCAGGGGAACTGGCCGCTGGCCATACTTTTTTACGTACTGGCCACGGTGGGGTTTTCAGGAGGCAATATCTTCTATGACGCTTTGATCACCGCCATTACAACCGATGACAAGGTGGACATGGTGTCATCCCTGGGATTTTCTCTGGGATACCTTGGGGGCGGCCTTCTTTTTGCCATTAATGTCTGGATGACCCTTCAACCGGCGACTTTCGGATTTTCAAATGCGGGAGAAGCGGTCCGTTTCTCATTTCTTATGGTGGGCATCTGGTGGGCCCTGTTTTCAATTCCCATATTTCTGTTTGTTCCGGAGAAGCGGCGAACCATCGTCCATAAACGGCAAATCCAG
>ADZZ01000257.1 GCA_000179315.1 delta proteobacterium NaphS2 | reverse complement strand
CTCGTACAGCAGGTGCGGAATGTGCGGTATAATGGCAACATGGATCAATTTGCTATGCTTCAGCGAAAATACAAACTTTTACGTCCTCATCTGGATGAGGCATCAATGCGACTTTGTGTCGCTGCCGATGCGATTGTTCTTGGGAGAGGCGGGCCATCTCTTGCCTCGAAGGCTAGCGGCCTCTCTCGAACCACTATATACGCCGGCTTTAGCGATCTCGATCAGTCGGTTATCCCACTTGGTGTTTTTCCAAAAACCGCAGGGCGCATTCGGCGGCCCGGGGGCGGCCGTAAACGATTATAGGGCGTACCGAAATAGCCTCTTAACAGGGCGACTGCGCTTGACAAACGGCCGCAGCAGGCGAGCCGCCGTCATGTTTCTTGCCGTACTGTAAAAAGGTCCTATTCCCTGTTTGAAAATCTT
>ADZZ01000258.1 GCA_000179315.1 delta proteobacterium NaphS2 | reverse complement strand
GATCACGAGGTTTATCCTTATTTACTCAAAGGTGTTAAAATTGAAAACCGGATTATGTCTGGAGTCCGACATCACCTATATTCGTATTGGACGCGGATTTATATACTTGACTGCCATTATCGACTGGTTCAGCAGATATGTTCTTTCATGGAAATTGAGTAACACCCTGGAACCAGCGTTTTGCGTGGAGGCCCTCAAGGAGGCCCTGGCATTTTCAAAACCTGAGATTTTCAACACGGATCAGGGAAGCCAGTATACATCCTCACAATTCCTGGCTCCTCTAAAGGAACGTGGCATCAAAATCAGTATGGATTCAAAAGGAAGAGCTTTGGACAATATTTTCGTTGAAAGGTTGTGGAGAACCGTAAAATACGAAGAGGTATACATCAAAGCGTATCGAACGATCAGAGAAGCCTTTCAATCTCTGAAAAGCTACTTTTTATTTTACAATAACAAACGGTTACATCAAGCACTGGATTATCTTACACCAGCAGAAGTACATTTTTGTGAAGGAAAAGGAATGCTTGACTAATTCAAATGGGGGCCAGCCCCCAAACCCCCGGGATTTAACGCATTATCGACATAAGCATATAAAGGACATGAAAAAAGGGCCGCACTATCGAGTCCGGCCCCATGCTTACGTCACCTGCTTCGGCGCTCTGGTTGCTTCCCAGCAGTTGCCATATCCTCCGAGCAGGTGGGACCAGAGTACCAAAATATGGATAAATGGCAAAATCATTCTTCTGGATGTTTAGCATAGAAACTCAAAATTCGAACAGATCAGATAAGGATATCAGGAATATTTTGGTAGCTTAAATTTCTCGAAAATCGGTCTTGACATGGGGTTCACCTCAAAGCGATGTTCAATAAAGGCAAAACCGCCGGCGATTTTGCGTATTCGTTTTGGAAAAAGAGGCTTTTTAACCATCATGTGAACACCTCCGGAACAGTTTGTGGATGATTGCCGTAGCCTCGGCGGGGAAAATCTTTCACAATAACACCCCATGAGCCGCAAAAACGGCATCTCGGACCCACGCCGGACCACCTGGAGGGCACCTTATCACCGGATGACGGGGGTGTTGAACCCTGATCATCCACGGTTTTTTTACTTTTTTTTATTCTTCGCCGACGTTCCGCCCTCCGATGAGCTTTGCGGCCTTTTTCTGTTTGCCGGTAACGGCGTTGTGCTTGTCGTCGCTGTTCCGTGCGGGCTTGTTCACGACATTGATCGCTACAGTACGCCTGGCCTCTGAAACAGCTCCGGCACACATGGAAAATGAATCCACAACTTTT
>ADZZ01000259.1 GCA_000179315.1 delta proteobacterium NaphS2 | reverse complement strand
CTCATGGTAAAGGGCGATTTGATCCATATTTCATCGTCCGGCGGCTCTTTTAGGATCCACTCAAGGTCAAAAACCCTTATCACCTCCAGCCAGCTGGCCTGTTCCCAAACCTGAGACAGTTTTACCCGAGATTCGGTAACAATCGGTCGGGATGATCCTCCAGCAGCATGTTGATTCCAGAAAGCCGCATAGTCTTCTCCCGGCCGAATCAGGGGATGGTTCTGGGTGAGTTGTTCCGTCTTTTTTTCATCGTCTGCCATGCGCTCCACCATACGCCGCAATGCCTTGGAGCTTTTCAATCCGTTTGCCTTTGCCAGTTCGGCGGCTTTTTCCACATACCTTGCCGGGTAGTGCCGGACCAGATTGATCAGGCCATACATCCGGCGCTGGCCGCTTCGGCCTTCTTCGGTAAACCACGTTTCACACAATGAGAATGTATGGGGTCCAATGGCTTCGGCCCGTGCCAGCAACCTGTCCGTTTGCCGGGAGGGATTAAAAATTCGGTCCCGCGGTTCCATCAAAAGGGACCCCGGCATACGACCCTTTGGATGGCGGCGAATCACTTCCATCCGTTGAGGGTCCAGGATTTCGATCTCTTTGTCATAGACCCTTACCACCACCTGACTGTAAAGGGGCGCCGGATTGGCGGCGTAGTAACAATTGTCCAACTGGATGGTGCCGTCATCGTAAACCGTCCGGATTTCCTGTCGAAAATACACAAACGGCGACAAGGGCAAAGGCAGAAGGCAGGGTTTTTCCTCCTGGAACATTTCTTCAACCTGTCTTTTGGCCCGGCCATGAATGCGAGGCGCCGCCCAGCGCTTTTCCCAATGCATGAGCCAATCATTCTGARCGTCAATACAATCGAATTTCCGGCCCTTCAGGGCGGTATTCTGTGTGTACTTAACCCCGTTTTCCACCGTCCCTTTCGGT
>ADZZ01000260.1 GCA_000179315.1 delta proteobacterium NaphS2 | reverse complement strand
GTTCTCAAGTATTGCGCTTCATCAATAATCAGCACTGGCTGATTTKGATCCAGACAGAGTCGGTTGACCTCCATATGGATGGAACGATAAAGGGCTGCCAGGCTCCGTTCCGTGGTTAGCCCCATTTCCCAGGCAATGGATTTGTAGATATCCGTTACATTGCCGGTGGTCAGAGGAACGTAAAACACCCGGTACAGACCCGTATTCAGAGAAGCGGCCATCTTTCGGCAGATACTGGTTTTCCCGCTGCCCACTTCTCCGGTGACAAGCCCGATACCGCGCAGCTTCAACAGATAATGGAGCCGGGCTTCAAGCTCATCAGCAGCTTTTGAACCAAACAGTTTGTCCGGTTCCAGATCTTTTTCAAAAGGGTAGTGGGTCAGCCCATAGACCTTTTTATACATAGCCATCCCCCTTTTCGGCTTCGGAGATCCTGCTGAAGTTAACAGGTTGTTTGGGTCTGCTTTCCCGCTTATGATCGACGGCCTTTTCAGGATCAAGTGCTTCAATGGTTTTAGACGGGCGATCACGTTTCACAAAGCAATTGGCGTAGGTGTCCACCAGTTTCGCCTTTTGGACGAAACGGCCGTTGTGACAGACCTTTATCTCTTTGCCCTGCTCGGAAGGGTTGTAGCGGAGTGTTACGGTCTCTCCCACCAGGGAAGCGTCAATTTCATAGGCCATACCGTTCAGACTTACGGTACGGTCTTTCTGCACTTTGCGTTTTGATTCAAAAAGGAAAAGGTCGTCCAGGTCATCGCCCGGTTCGGGATATCGGACCTTCTCACCCACTCTGGCCCAGCGATCAAGGGGCGTTTCGCAGAGACTCCGATGGGGCGAACGGTGGTACTCTGTTTCGATATAGGTCCAAAGTGCTCTGTTGATCGCTTTCAGATTCAACATATGTTTTTCCGAAAGCATCGGGAGAAACTGCAATCGTACCGTTCTGAACCATCTCTCGATTTTTCCCTTGGCCGCTGCATGGTAGGGTCTGGCGTGAATCAGGGTTATGCCGAGTTTTGCGCAGACCAGGGATAAATGC
>ADZZ01000261.1 GCA_000179315.1 delta proteobacterium NaphS2 | reverse complement strand
AAACTGACCCCCTAAAGGCCAAAACGACAACCTAAAATTGACCCCCCTGAGTGGACCTCTGGTAAGAAGGATTGCTAAATATCAATCCTATGCTGGAGGCAGAAAGGAGAATGCTCACGGTGGATCAATACAGCTACATACGGACGGCACATAGGGTTTATGGCAAAGCCATAAAACAAATTGCCCGGGAGACGGGACATTCCAAAAATACAGTTAAGAAGGTTCTTCGGGGAGAATACAGCGGTTATAAGCCAAGGATTGGACAAGCATACCCTGTTTTGGCCCCCTATATTAGAACCATCGACCGATGGTTGAAGGATGATAAGGATCGTCCCAAAAAGCAGCGGCATACGGCGGTGCGGGTTTTTAATCGTCTCAAACAGGAGCATGCTTTTCAAGGATCTGAGACAACTGTCCGGCGATATGTTCGCGAGGCAAAATTGAGATTGGGCGTTAGTGGTCGTGAGGTATTTATACCATCAGATCCACAGACCGGCGTCGAAGCCGAGGTGGACTGGGGAAACTGCATTGCCATTTTAGGGGGTGTCGAAACACGGCTGAAACTCTTTTGCATGCGATCCAAATTTTCCGGAAAGCATTTGGTTCGGTGTTATCCCTGCGAGCGGCAACAGGCCTTTTTTGACGGTCATATAAAAGGGTTCTCATTTTTTGGCGGTGTTTTTCCTGTCCTAATCTATGACAACCTAACAACCGCGGTCCAAAAGATACTGCGTGGGAAAAATCGTGTTCTCCAGGAGTCGTATGACAAGTTCCGGGGGTACTACAATTTTGAGCCCCGGTTCTGCAATCGGGGTCAAGGTCATGAAAAAGGCGGTGTCGAGGGTTTGGTGGGATATGCACGACGCAACTACATGGTTCCTGTTCCAAAGTCCGATTCCCTGGAAGAACTGAACCAAAGACTTCTCAAAGATTGTCTTTCCTATGGCGGTCATCAAATTGACGGCAGGGAGCACACGGTCAATGAACTGTATGAGAAGGAAAAGGGGGATCTGTTGTCCCTGCCGGACATCCAGTTCAGCAACCTTGAAACCGCAGGCTGCAAGGTGGATAAATACTCCACGGTCATGGTGGATAAGAATCGATATTCGGTCCCAACAGCGTATGCCTATTGTAAAGTCCGTGTGGTTTTATATGTGGATGAGGTGGAGATATTTTACGGAAGCAAAAAAATCGCATCACATGGGCGACTTTTTGGGAACAACAAATGGAGTCTTCTCCCTGAGCATTATCTTGAACTGATTTTAAAGCGGCCCCAGGCATTTGAATCAGCCCGTGTTATCAGGCAATGGCGTTCGAACTGGCCTGTTTGTCTGGAACGGCTTTTGGATAAATTCTGCCAAAAGCAGGGATATACCAAAGGTGTCAAGGAGTTCATTCTGGTTTTGATGCTCTACAAAGGCCACTCTGCCGAAGCCATCGAATCGGCAGTTGAGACGGCGCTATCATCGGGGGCGGGCTCCAGCCAGGCCGTTAAACACATCTTAATCCATAGAGAATGTGGCAGGGATCAATCGTTTTCAGCCCTGGAAAACTGGCAGACCTTTCCGGCTCCGGACGTATCCATTTACGGACAGATCGGAGGTGGACGATGAACGCCGGTATGAAAGCACTCTTAATTGAGAATCTCAAAAAATTGAAACTGTCCACGATGCTCCGTGAGCTGGAGGGCGTGATCCGTCAAGCGAATCAGGAGAGCCTGAGTTATGAGGAATTCCTTTTAAATCTGAGTGAGGCCGAAGTTCAGACCCGACAGGAGAATGGCCGCAAAAGGCGACTGCAGGAGGCCAAATTCCCCATCTTAAAGCCAATGGAAACATTCGATTTTGATGCAGCTCCCGGACTGGACGTCCGGCTCATGAAGGAGCTTGCCAATTGCGATTACGTGAAAAAAAGCCGCAATATAATTTTTGCTGGGAAAAGCGGCGCCGGGAAAACGCACCTATCCACAGCTTTGGGCATGGAGGCTTGCAAGCAGGGAATCAGGTCCCGTTTTGTCACCGGCTGCGGCCTAGCCAATGAACTTATTGAAGCCAGAGATGAAAAACAGTTAGGCCGAGCAGTCAAACGGTATGCCTCTTACGGACTGCTCATTATTGATGAACTGGGATACATTCCTTTTTCCAAGGAAGGGGCACAGCTGATTTTCCAAATATTGGCGGAACGTCACGAAAGAAAATCCGTCATCATAACCACCAATAAGGGATTTGGAGACTGGACGGAAATATTTGGTGATCCCAGTATGACGGCAGCGCTGCTGGATCGGGTAACGCATAAGGCCCACATCATCAATTGCGACTGGGACAGTTACCGTTTAAAGGAAACATTGAAAAGGAGCCCCAAATGAAAGAAATCACTATATACAATACGTTAAAGGGCAGGCTGGAAACAGTCAGTTTTGAGTTTACAGATGAAAACACCACCTGGTTTGATGACCTTGAGGATTACTATATTTACAGGATCGCAGATGCGTTCGGCGGACTCCTGGTCCAAGAAACCGGATATACTTATCCGATTCTAATTGGTGACGTATCGCGGTCTGAAATTGGGAAAAGTCAGGAGAAAGCACTGGAGTTGTTGAAGCAAATAACTTAACCCAACTCCGCGAATCGTTGCTGTAAACCATATAAATAGCTTAATTCAAAAATATTTGGCGACTTGAAGGAATGTTTGACTGATTTAAATGGGGGCCAGCCCCCAAACCCCCGGGATTTAACGCATTATAGACATGAGGAAAGGGCCGTACTATCGAGTACGGCCCCATGCCTACGTCACCTGCTTCGGCGCTCGGGTTGCTTCCCAGCAGTTGCCCTATCCTCCGAGCAGGTGAAAACAGCGTACCAGAATATGGATAAATGCAAAACTATTAAATCATAGAGGGGTCAATTTTCGGTTGACGCAAGGGGTCAATTTTCGGTTGACGTTTCGAGAAATACCATCACGAAGATCTTAAAGGATCCGGATGAAGCAGCACCCCACAGAGAATCCCGGCATGAAGAACATGTCCCTTTAATCCGCGATCTTTTCAAGGAATGCAAAGGAAATGCCGTGCGAGTGGCGGAGGAACTGGAAAGCCGCCATCAGATCACGATTCCTTATCAAAGTCTGACCTGGATCATGAGAAAACACGAGATCCGGAAGCGAAAAAAAAGACGCGCGGGACAATACCATTTTAAACCCGGTCAGGAGATGCAGCATGATACGTCACCCCATCAGGTTACCATTGATGGGAAAAAAGTATCGGCCCAGTGCGCTTCCCTGACACTGGCCTTTTCCCGAAAGCTTTTTATTCAGTATTACCCGCGTTTCACCCGGTTTGAGTGCAAGGTTTTTCTGTCAAAAGCCTTCGATTTTATGGATGGGGTGTGTTCCCGGTGCATCGTTGACAATACCAGTGTTATTGTGGCCGGCGGCACCGGACCTGACGCATTGATTGCACCTGAGATGAAATACTTCGCTGATATGTATCAAACCGGGTTTGTGGCCCATGCCGTAGGCGATGCCAATCGAAGTGCCCGCGTGGAAAGGCCTTTTCATTTTGTGGAAAATAACTTTCTTCCTGGAAGAACCTTTGTCAGCTGGCATGATTTGAACCGGCAGGCCATCGACTGGTGCCGGAACACCAGCGACAAAACGTTCAAACGGGCTTTGGGAATGATACCGGATGAGGCCTATATCATTGAAAAACCGCATCTCATTGATTTACCCCCATACCGGCCGCCGGTCTATGTGGCAAAACACCGGGTCGTCGATATCGAGGGATATGTGCATTTGGACACCAACCGTTATTCCGTCCCTGAAGCACTGATTGGAAAATCCCTGGAAGTTCAGAAACACTGGCGCAAGGTCATCGTTTATGACAAAAGCCGGAACGTGGCGGAACATGACCGTATTCTGGATAAACGTGATACGCGAACAACTGTGCCGGGACATCATGTTCCGATTCGAAGAAAAAAGGATGCCCGGGTCCCTTCAAAAGAAGAACAGCTGTTGGTGGGAAATGATGCCGTTCTGGATGCGTATGTGGCCGAACTGAAGAAAAGAAGCCATGGTCGTGGCGTGGTCAAGTTACGCCGTCTGCTGCATCTGCAACGGACTTATCCCGGTGAGCCTTTTCTCAAAGCCGTAAGACAGGCCCTTAAGTATCGACTTTTTGATCTGTCCCGTCTGGAAAACATCATCCTCGATTATACCGCGGGTGACTTTTTTGATCTGTCATGAAAAAGAAAATTGAGCAATTACTCATTGACTTGAAGTTTAAAGGCATGGTGAAGACCTTCGATGAGCAGTTGGCTTTGGCCGAAAAGAACGGGCTTTCCGTTTACGAGGTCATATACAACCTCCTGGCTGAGGAATTACGTTTCCGGCAGGAGCGGAGCATGACTTATCGGCTTCAGATTGCACGGCTCCCATGGGACTGGACCCTCAACTCCTTTCCGTTTGATCTTCAGCCCGGAGTCCGGAAAAGCCGGATGATGACTTTGTCCGGCCTTGATTTCATCAATCGAAGAGAAAACATCGTATTTCACGGAAAGACCGGCGTAGGGAAAACAGGCCTGGCCGTCGGCATACTCCGTCAAGCCATTATTGCCGGGTACCGGGGGCGTTTTTATAATGTTCAGGATTTGCTGGATCAACTCTATGCCTCTCTCGCCGATCGATCCACCCCCAAACTACTCAATGCCATGTGCCGATATGATCTGCTGTTGCTCGATGAACTGGGATACCTGACCCTGAAAAAGGAGCAAATGAACGCCTTTTTCAAACTCATGAAAGAGCGATATGAAGCCGGGCGGCCCACCATTATTACGACCAATCTCCAGCCTGAACAATGGTATTCCCTCCTTGAACCAAAGGACATGGTCGATGCTCTGCTGGATCGCCTCAACCATCGGTGCATCAATGTTCATATCGATGGGCCTTCTCTCAGAAAAACAGATGCCGGCTAATCCATTTTTCTAAGCCGATCTAAACCCTCTCAAACCTCATGATGCCACATGGCTTTCAATTATCTGTAAACCTATAAGAAAAAAACCCTTTTCAAGACCTCTTCTCAAAAAACACCGCCTCTCACATTCCAGTTTATTCTGCAGAAGCAACAGAACAACGCGCAATCACCGGTTCCGTTACGATTAGCAAAACTGGTTCTGTTTTCGTTAGCGGCCAAGGTATTCGTCTCCAAAAAGAGGAATTTGGTTTTCACTGACGACCATATCAAGAGGATTCTTATTGATATAGAGCGGAGTCTTCCCTTCCTCCTTACGTCGTGCAAGGCCAGCTTTTTCAAGCGTTAGCGCTTTGCAGTACAGTCCTGTCTTTTCGCGTCTGAGCTTTTTCCATTCCCGGGCAGGCTGAAACGGACAGATATAGCACCCTGATTTCTTGGGCACAGTAAGGCCATTGCGTCTTATGATTTCCTTGCAGCCTTCCCGGTCAATATTGTGTTCGATCAGAGGGTAACGATTCTCAACCCCTTTCGAAACGGAAATTTTCGCTCTATGTGCCTCTCCTGCGTCAATGCCGATCATCACAAAGCACGGTTTCTGGTAATATTTGTTCATTGGGCGGATCTTGAACTTATCAGTACAGGATCTGATCCAGGGAGATGGGGGGCGCCGGAAATGAAGGCTGTAATCATAGAGATTGTTGAATCCCTGGACTTCTGGGATCAAAATAGTAATCGGCCTATGCCCATTCGCCTTCAGCCACCACTGGAATCCAGCAACATACTCATAGGTCTCTGGCCAGTCGGTACCGTGGTGGACAAAGACAGATTCAAAATCCTCACCCAGGCCCAGCATCAAAAGGTGCATAGCGACGCTGTTAACTCCACCTCCAAATGAAAGGTAATTTTTCATGTTTCCTCTGTTTTTCTCTGTCACCTTATCCCTCAACACACTTGAATACGGTATGATGAATCAGAACTCTGACGGCACAAGCTTTACGTTCGGTTTGGTTTCCTTTTGGGTAACATGGGAGCCGATCAATGCCTTTATCTCCTCAGGATCCTTCAATCCAAACGCGTGTTCGCCTTCCAGGAATTGTCTAAGATTTTTGGTGGCCTTCCATCCCTCTTTTTTTTGGAAGAATCGGTCAAAAAGAGAGCCCAGATCCTGTTTGATTTCCAAAATACGGTCATCGCAAATTAGAGTCTCCCTGAATGTGACGGAAGCGGTTCCACTGATTCCTTTGAGTTTGGTGGTGGTGCCGTCTCGCCGGTCCCTGGCAAGAGATGTAAGCCGGCTCTTGATTTGATCAAGCTGGCTGTTCAGGGCCGATATTCTTTCAGACAAGCTCAATCCCTTCCGGATGAGCTTCTCAATTTCAACTTCCTCTGCCGGCAAATCATATTTCTTTCCCTGAACCTGGGTTCTTTTGAACATCGTTTTTTTGGGCATTCGATTTCCCCCTTGTGAAGATTGTGGAATAAATGATGCAAAAATCATGTAGTTTGTATGTAGAAAGTATAACCTTTGTTTACTTCTGGTCTAATAGTCTCAGAGGTCTGACAATGAGGCGATATTTTAAAATTCACAGTATATCCCGATAGATACCGCTATTTCCCGGGCAAAAAAGCCGTATATTCTCATTATGTCCCGATCTCCTACCCCCCCCACCAAAACTCTGCACCAGGTCAATAATCGTGAGATGCAAAACCATTGCATGTTCCATGTGGCATGTCAGTAATTCACATGTAAAAACTTTCGAAAGTTTTTACACTACACGATTTTGAATTCACTGCAACTGTTTGATATGTATTATAAAATTTTAGGCTCATACGACGATTTCCCGTGCTGTAAATAATTTGATTGAAAAAGTCATTTTCGCTGGGAATTTCTTCAGATTTGGTATAAATAAGATGGCTTTCTGTCCACTTAAATATGCAGATAGCCATGACCACAAAATCGTCTACAAATCCGGAGATTGGAATCCTTGAACTCATCGACCCCGCTAAGTGCTACGAATTCTTCAGAGAAAAGAAGTGGCCATGTGGTATTTGTTGTCCAAAATGTACCTCAAACCGGGTCAAAAAGAACGGTCACAAACGTAATGCCCCGCTTTGTCGGAACTATAAATGCAATAACTGCGGTTGCCGTTTCAACGATTTTACGGGTACCATTCTGGCAAGAAAACACCATCCCATCAGAGTATGGATCGTCATGTTATACCTCATGGGACTAAACCTATCCAACAGGCAAATCGCCGCGGAGTTGGACCTTAATCCGGATGTCGCCCATAGGATGACTATTTTGCTTCGGAGCGAAATCGCCGCAAGGAAGCCGGGATGTAAAGTCAGTGGGGTAGTAGAGTGCGACGAAGTATACGTAATTGCAGGGCATAAAGGGCATCCGGAAAAAGTTCGTCAGAAAAGGCGAGCACCACGGTGCAGAGCGCTCAAGGGTGCTCCGGGCCGAGGAACTCTTGAAAAAGAAAAGCCTCCTGTCCTCGGAATCATTGAACGTTCCGGGGATGTCGCCATTTTTATGCTTCCAGACGTTAAACAAAAAACCATCGAACCGATTTTGCGGTCTGTTATAACACCAGGAACCTTGGTGAATACAGATGAGTACAGCATTTACAATCATCTCACTGACTGGGGCTATACCCATAAGACTGTTTGTCATGGTAAGGGAGAATATGCCAGAGATGAAGACGGCGATGGCTTCTGTGAAGTTCATGTCAATACAATTGAGGGCTTTTGGTCGCTTCTACGATCTTGGCTGCGACCACATCGCGGCGTGTCTCAAGAAAACTTACCACTTTATCTGAGTTTTTTTGAGTTTGTCCATAACGTACACCGGAGAGGAAAAGCATTGCTGCCGTCATTGATCAATGTCCTTTTTGCAGCCCACGCATGAGCACGCGGAAACGTCGTATGAGCCAACCATGAAAAGGGCGAACGCGAGGATTGATCTATTGCTCATTTTCGTCTCCATAGGGAAACGGTTTTCGAGGGTACAGCTATCTATAGAATGGTATTAAAGCCGATGACAATGTCAAGGAAAATTGAGCAGTCGTTGGAAGTTAGTTGAATTCTCAGCAAGCTCTCATTTATTTTTCTTCCCTTTCCCCTTGCTTTTGCCCTTTCCTTTCTTTTGGTCACCATTAAAAGTGTAGAGGTCCTGTCCCTGCTTAAGCGCATGAAATTCCGTTGATCCGGGTTTGATTCCCAGGCTCTTGGCCAGTGTTCCCCAGCCTTTCCCTTTCCCGGTTTTGTACGAGTGGATGACCCGTTCGACGGGTTGGTGCGACATTTCACCAAGCCTGAGCAGCATATAGACGTCCGAAGGGGTGGCAACACTGCTGAGCACTGCATTTACATCTCCTGCCTGAAAGCGGGCATCCAACCGTGCCCTGAAGCCCGACGGGTCGGCCTGAGCCGTCACATTGAAATCTCTCATCCAATTGAAATCACCTGCGTGAGCAAAAGACAAAATCAGCAAAGGCAGCCATAAACCTGTCAACAAAATCTTTACGGATTTCAAAGTATTCTCCTTAATCTGAAGTTCGATAATCTGTATTCGGTTTCCCTGCTCCCACCAAAAATCTCGAAAGACCCCGTTTGCGGTTTCAAGTTGAGGGCTTGTCTCCTTTGAATTGCTTGATGATTTTGGGGATGAAAAATGAGAAGATGAACAGGCCCACGGAGAAAAAGACCTTGAATGAGACCAGTTCACCCCAGTTTCCGGAAGCCCACACCTCTTTCAGCGTGCCGATGAAAAAAGTGAAGATGAAGGTGCCCACGATGATGCCCAGGCCCGTGCCGAAAAAATAGTCCCGGAATTTCACTTTGGTGAGCCCCATACCGAAATTCATGGGGGTAAAGGGAAAATAGACCAGCCGCAGATAGAGTACCGTTGCGAAGCCGTTTCGCTCGATGCCGTCGTCATACCGCTTTAAACGGTTTCCAATTAGTGATGACGCGAATTCGCGGCCCAGGGTTCGGCCGATTAAAAAGGCGGCGCTGGCCCCCAGCATGGCACCGATCCACACGTAAAAAAAGCCGTAATAGGGACCAAAGATGGCCGCCCCCAGCCCGGTCAGAAGGGTCCCCGGCAGAAAGAGGCAGACGCCCGCTGCATAGAGCACCATGTAGGCCACGGGGGCCCAGACGCCCGCTGCCGCCAGCAGTTTCCCCAAGGCATCGGCGGTAAGGTATTCCCTTATGGGTGTAAATCTCGCAACGGCAATGGCCGCAAGGACAAAGGCAACCAGAACGGCCGCTTTCAGGAGTGCTTTTCTTTGAATTGTCGGTTTCTTAGGAAGTGGCTCATCCACAATCAGACCCGATCCTTTCACCGGCATGACCTGGCACCTTGGCGGTCATGCAACTTGTTACAGGTCCGGATGGCCTCTTTTGATGACGCCTTTTTTCAACCGGACCTTGATTCTTTCCAGAAGTTTTTCCCGATCCACCGGTTTTTCAAAAAACTCGTCAACACTGAAATAGTCGTCATCGCCCCATTTGTCAATTTGAATCCCCATCTCGTCTCCGATTCCCGATATGCCGATGATGGGAATGTCGTTCAGGTCGGCATCTGATCGAACGGCTTTGCAGACATCAAGGCCTGAGAAAGTGGTTTCCATCATGATATCCAGAAGAACCAGGTCGGGATGGGATTCCTTGATCAAGGCCAGCCCTTTCTGTCCGTCATCTGCGGTCAGTACGTCAAAGCCGTTACGCTTCAAAAAGGTTTCCATCGTAAAGAGCAGATCCTGATTGTCGTCCACGATAAGGATTTTAGGTGGTTTTCCCATAGCGCCCTCCTCTTTTTTAGAGACTGTGGTGAAGGGTTGATGCGAATGAATGACCCCTGAATGCTTTCAGAACAGGGGCAGTTCCCATTTCAAGACTGTTTCATGGGTAGCAGGATCCTGAAAGTACTTCCTTTGCCCGGAGCGGACAATACTTCTATTTTTCCGCTGTGCTCACGCACGATCTTGTCTGCCACGAAAAGACCCAACCCCGTGCCGCCGCTGCCTTTTCCCGAATAGAATCCCTCGAAAATGTTGTCGAGCTGGTCTTCGTCCATGCCGATGCCGTCATCTTCCACTTCAAAGGCACAGCAAGCCCGGGCGTGGAAAACGGCCCGGACCATAACGTTGTGCGTGTCTTTCGCTTTGTCCTGTTTGCATGCCTCCAGGGCGTTCCAGATGAGGTTGCTCAAAACCCGCCGCATGCCGGCGGGGTCCAGGTTGGCCGAAGGGAGGGACGGGTCTGAATAACACCCCAGCGCTATCCCCATGGCGGCGGCTTTTTCCCGGAACAGGGCCGCCGCATCCCTTATGATTTCCCCGGGCGGTACCTCATGCCGTTCAATATCCCGTTTTTTGCAGGAATAGAGAATATCCTGCGCAATATTACTGATCTCACCAATGTTTCTTTTTACAATATCCCAGCCTCGGGTGGCAAGGGCAATGTCGCCGTCTTTCAACCCTTCTTCAAGGACGTAGCTCCCTCCCTGAACGCCTTCCAGCATGTTCTTCATGTCGTGGGACAACACGGCAATGGATTGTCCCAGAAAAGTCAGTTCTTTCTGCAGTTGCTTTACCCGGGTGATGTTCGTGGACATTTCCATCACCGCCTGCACATTCCCCAGCATGTCCGGAACCGGCACCGAATAGACAATTAACTGGGCCAGTTCACCATCGGATAAGTGAACGTTTTCTTCGCTTAGGTGTATCTGTTTGTCTTTAAAGGATTCCCGGACCGGGCAGGTAGCGCAGATTTCATCGCGTCCCTTATAAACCCTGTGACACGGCATTCCCACCCCTTCACCAAAGTCTTTTCTGAAATTTTCATTGGCAAAGAGAATGTTCATGGAACGATCCTGGATGGAGAGATAGCAGGGCAACAGATCGATGATGCCCCTGTAGCCGATGTCCAGGAGCGTGTCGCTGATTTGGGTGGAAACAGGCGCGTTTTTTTGTGACCGGTCCATTTTTTTCAGGTGATCCATTTAGATGTCCGGGCACTTTGAGGCTGTGCCGGGTTTTATCGAAAATGGGTTTTGCATGCTTTTACCGGTTGTTTTGCATGGGGCTTTCCAGAACTTTTGCCTTTTTGTCCGAACGATTGACATAGATGGCACAGTGATCACAGGAATCGTCACAATGGGTTTCCTCTGTCTGTCTGACTTCGTAGCAGTGCTTGTAGGGAAATTTATAGGCTGCGCACGCTTCTTTGGCGTCACAGTCGAAGACATTCCAGCAGGGAGCCAATTGAAGCAAACGTTTGATGCACGGCAGCGTAAAGCCCTCTTGATGAATCAGATGGGAAATCTGACGTATCTGGGCGATATCAAAATCGGAGTATATCCGATTGTTGGTCCTGGCCTCCCGCCTCGGTTTCACCAGCCCCATTTTTTCATACTCACGTATGGTCTTCTGGGAGAGGTTCACTTCCCTGGATACGGTGCTGATGAAATACCCTGAAGCGTTATCCGGCACTTTTAGATTTTTCTTTTTACGGTGCAACTTGGACCTCAAACTCAGTTGTAAGGAACGATCGGTGAAGCATTTGTCCGGGTCTATTTATTAAGGCAATTTTCAATGGCTTCCAGAATCTCGTCCGGCTCGGGTGGTTTTTCGATGTATGCCGCGGGTGCCGCGATTTTCTCCCCTTTGTATTCGTCCAGGACTTTCTGGGAATGGAAAAAGGTCTTCCTGGAGAGCGCGGAAACCATGATAACGGGAATATCTTTCAATTCCGGATCACTTTTAAGTTCACGATACATGCCGATGCCGCTTTCATTGGGCATCATCACGTCCAGTATTACAGCGGCAGGCTTTTTCTTGCGGGCAACTTCCATCCCTTCCTTGCCGTCCGTGGCGGTAATGGGCTTGAATCCGCTGGTTTCCAAGAGTGTGCTCAAAAAGGTTCTCACATCCAACTCATCGTCTACAATCAGGATTTTTTTTGCCATTATAAAACTCCTTCATCAATGGGGTCCCACTACGGGTCAGGTAGGGATTTCAGCCTTAGGGCGCTGGTTTAATACATCTTCCCCGGCAAAGTAAACTGTTTTGCGGGATTTCTGATGGCGATCACATGGCAGTGGGCGTATTTGCTGACGCTCCCCACAGTGCTTCCGTGCTCCAGTCTTTCCGCTTCCGATTTTCCGAGGGCGCCCATGACAATGACGTCAATATTATTTTTTCTGGCATAACGGATGATTTCAACATCAGGAGATCCGCTTTTCACAATGAACGCGTAGTCTTTAAAATCATCCAGCTTTTCCGCATATTGTTTTTTAAGTGCCTCTTTGGCCTTTTCCGCTATTTTTTCGTCAAAAAAAACTTCCCCGCCTTTCGCACCCTCCGGTACATATTCATCCACCACATGTCGGCAATAGGAATAGGATGAATGGGGGACATGTAAAATATGCAGTTTTGCCTCATGTTTTTTTGCCAGGTCAAGGGCGTGTAAAAATGCGATATTTGCGTCCTCTGAAAGATCCGTACAAAACAGAATGTTTTTATAGTCTACCATTAGGGTGCTCCTTCCTGATTGGGTTTACATCTAAAAAACACAGGGAAATCATCGAATTTCCGTATCGGACGGATTCTCTTTTTCAGGTAACCGAAAAAGAAACCGTGTCCCTTTTCCTTTTTGGGATTCACATGATATCTTGCCGCCGTGCTCGGTGATGATTTTTTTCGTGATCATCAAACCCAGACCGGTTCCACGGGATCCTTTGGTACTGAAAAACTGCTCGAATATTTTTTCCCGGGTTTCCGTGTCCATGCCGCAGCCGTTGTCCTCAACCTCATAGACCACGGCCCAGCCCACGATTTTGCGTGTTCTGATGGCCACCATCTTCCCTTTTCCGTGAACGCAGGAAATATCCGTGCAGGCGTCAATGGCATTGGTCACCAGATTCAGAATGCAGCGGTGAATGCCGTCGGGATCCATCCACCCTTTGGACAATTCTTTATCGAGATCTTTTTCCAGGATAACGCCGCGTCGCCGGGCCTCCTGAAACATGAGATCAAAAACCTCCCGGGCCGGTTGGTTGAGATCGCATAGCTGGTAATCGGGAACACGATCCTTGCTGTAATTGAGCAGATCCAGGGTCATGTTTCCGATTTTCTCCAGGTTCCCTTTGATCATCTCCCAACCCTCCAGGAGATATTTCTGATTGTCCAGCTGGATTCCCTTCTCCAAAACAAATGCTCCGCCTTTGAGGCCGCTGACTACATTCTTGATGGCGTGGGCCAAGCCTGCGACGGTCTGGCCCACGGCCGCCAGCCGCTCCGTTTCAAGCAGTTCTCTGGTTTTTTCTTCCACGAGCCGTTCAAGATTTTCCGTGTATTCCTGCATTTTCGCTTTGAGGAAAATCTTTTCGTTGGCGCGTTTCAGGGCGATTTCCAGCGCATCGTCATTGATGGGTTTGGTGATAAAGTCGGTTGCATCACATTTTAAACTCTCGATGGCCAGTTCCAGGTCTCCGTGCCCCGTGATCATGATGACTTCCGTGTCCGGGCTTTCCTCTTTGATTTTTCTGAGCACCTGTATGCCGTCCATGCCGGGCATTTTGATATCGGTCAAAACGATGGACGGCTTTTGTTTTCTAAAAACGCTCACGGCCTCTCCGCCGCTTGCGGCCGTCAGGACTTCGTAACCGTAGTCGGCCAGCGCAATGCCCAGCACCGTTCGAATCCCTTCCTCGTCATCTACCAAAAGAATTTTTTCAGTCATCGATCCGATCCTGAAACGGGAAACCGGATAGTGAAAGTGGACCCCTTATCTTCTTCGCTTTCAACGCTGATGGTCCCGTCATAGTCCCGAACGATGCCATAGCTGATGGAAAGTCCCAGTCCTGTCCCTTTTCCCACCTGTTTGGTGGTGAAGAAAGGCTCAAAAATTTTGTCAATAACGGCTTTGGAAATTCCGATGCCCGTATCCGCTATCTCAACAATGGCAAAGCTATTCTTTTTTCGTGTTCTTAAGGTTATTTTTTTGGCCTTATCCTTGGGATCAACATTTCCCCACCATTTCGCTTCAATGGCATCGCGAGCGTTGATCAGCAGGTTTATGAAGACCTGTTCCAGTCTATTGGAATCGGCCATAACAGTGGGCAGATGCTGCTGTAGATCCAGGGCCACCTTGATTTCTCTCAGTTTCAACTGTTGGCGGAAAATTTCAAGAGCCCGCGTGAGGGCGTCATTCAGTTGCACTTCCTCCTTAACCACATCCGATTTTCGACCGAATTCCCGCATGTGGTTGATGATTTTTGAGGCGCGGTCCACCTGGGAATTGATTTCAGCGGTCAGTGTCTTCAGGGTGTCGTCATCGATTTTCCCGCCTTTCAGCGCCTTTTTGTGCAGAAAACTCCCTGCTGTCTTGATGACGGAGAGCGGCTGGTTCAATTCGTGGGCAACGCCGGTGGACATCTCACCCAGAGTTGCCATCTTGCTCGCCTGAATGAGCTGTTGTTCCGCAAGCAGCCGTTCCGTAATATCGCTGATGGTGACCAGAAAAACCGCTTCTCCGGAAAACTCGGTGGAGGAGACCCGGATGTTCACATAGATGGCGCTCCCGTCTTTTGCATAATGTTTTGCACTATCGATGACTGTGGACGCTTTCATTCTGGATTCATATTGCCGGCGCTCCCGGGGGCCGAAAAAGTCTAGAAAAGATGTGTTCAGCACCTCTTCTTTTGGGTACCCATAAACGGAGGTGACGTTGTCATTGCAGTCCAGGATGTTCAGTTTCGTTTGATCCAGCACGAATACGGGGTTCGGTATGGTGGAAAATATGATTCTATATTTTTCCTCGGATTTTTTTACCTCCGATTCGAGGTGCTTCATGGCCGTTACATCCAGGGACATCTCCACGGCCGCGATTACCTCACCCGCGTTGTTCTTCACGGGAGAAGTTCGCACCATCCAGCAAGATTTGGTTCCATCCCGGTTGATGCCCTCTTCCTCGCTGTGATGGGGTTGGCCGTCATCGAAAGTGTCCTGGACGGGACAGATTTCACATCTCTCCGACCGCCCTTTATAAACCTGATAACAGTAATCTCCCGAGCGGGCATCAAACTGCTCCGCAAACTCTCGATTGTATTTCAGCAGTCTGAAATTTCGGTCCTGAACCGTGATATAGCAAGGGGCTGATTCGAAAAGTTCCCAATATTCTGTTTTCTGTTTATTCAGTTCGTCCTGTTTTTCCCCGATCTTCTTGCCCATGTGACTGATGGCATCCGCCAACTGTCCCATATCGTCTTTCCTTTTAAGATCGACCTTGTAATCATATTCTCCACGGCCGATGTGCCGCGTTCCTTCAATGAGTTTTCCGATGGGACGGTTTACGAATCTCAAAAGAAAAAAAATCATGAAGCCGGACGTCAACAGAAAAATGAAAGCAGCCATGAGGATGATCCCTCTCTCATAAGCAAAAATTTCTCTGTACGTATCTTTCAGGGAAACGACAACATCCAGTGCGCCCAGAACCTTTGTTTTTTCGGGATGAAAATGACAGGCGGCACTGGCGCAACCCGGCTGATTGTAAATGGGGCTGATGATCCCCAGAAATCGCTCTCCCCGGGGTCCCTCGAATATGCGCGTTCTGCCTGCCAGACTTACTTTGACCAAAGGGGGATCCGTGTTGTGACATATGAGACAGGCCCCCTCCTTCATGTTCATCATCGGTTCCGCCTTCTTTGCGTTGCTTGAATAACTGGTTTGACCGGCTTTGTTGTAGATGCGGATACTCTTTATGCCTTCCTGTTTTCCCATATTTTTGATGATCTGGGTGATGTCATCCCGTGAATTGAGCATCATGGCATAATGAACTCCCAATCGGATGGTATTCCCCAGTCGGTCCGCCACTTTCACAATGTTTTCCACGGCTCTTTCCTTCTGATGGCCGATGTTGTAATAAGCCCAAGCAGCAATACTCGCCGCCAGAATCAGGCCCACCCAGAAAATCAGCCGGAAGCTGAGGCTTAAATGAACATTTTGAAATCGACGGCGTTTTTCCATATTGCGATTATATCAGCACCGCACCGGAACATCTATTCCTCATCGTTGTCTTTGGGTATCATCTCAGGGGGAATGATCATATGCTCACTGATCGCTTCCTTGAAATGGATGGCTTTGATGCCCAGGTCATATTCCTTCGAAAGATCCCGAATCTGGTCGATACAGTTATGGCATGGAACGAAGACGATTTTGGCGCCGGTTTCACGGATCTGTTGGGCTTTCACGCCGCCGCATTTGAGGCGATCCTTTTTCATTTCGCCGCCCATTGGCATGGCTCCGCCGCCGCCGCCACAGCAATAGTTGTAATTCCCCTGTTGTTTCATGGGGCGGAAATCTTCCGAAAGATAGGCCGCCAACTGCCGGTTCTTCTTGGCCAGTCCGCCGCTCCGGACCACATTGCAGGGATCCTGTACGGTGGTGGGTTCTTTAATCCTATCTCTTAGCTTGATACGGCCATCCCGAATGTAGTCATGAAACAATTCCACCGAATGAATGACTTCTTGTTTGGGGGTAAAACCCAGCCAGGTGGGCGCTTCGTACCGAAGCGCTCGGTAAGCGTGGCCTCATTCAGTGACGGCGACTTTTTGCACCCCCAGTTCTTCAGCCTGTTTGAACGTATTTTCAACGATCAGTTTGGATGTGCCGGCATCGCCGCAAAACATGGCGAGATTGGTAGCATCCCAGCCTGGCTTGCTGCTATAGGTGTAGTCTTCCCCGGCCACATGAAAGATCTTGGCCACTTCCATCATGTCCTGAGGGTAAAACATGGGTTCCCGGGCATTGACCGTGTACAGGAGCTTTGCCCCTTTTTTGTCAATGGGGACCTTCAAACCCACCACTTCCTCCGCCATTTCCTCTTCGACCCATTGGACGGTATCCACCCAGTCCTCATCGGTCACCGCCATCTGGTTGCCGGATTCCTTGTAATTGTCAATGGCCTTTACCAGACCCTCAGGGGCAATTCCCAGGGAAAAGAGCATGGCCCTTAGAAGGGATATCATGAGTGCAATGTCGATACCGAAGGGACAAAAAAGCGTGCAGCGGCGGCACATGTTGCATTCATGATAAATGGTATCGTAGATTTTTTGCAGATAGTCTCGGTCTACTCTCCCTTTCTTCCTGAGCAGTTCCCGCAAGAACCGTACTTTGTAGGCCGGGATCATCTTGGGATCGTTTCCATGAGCCCGGTAATAGTGGCAGGTATCCGCACAGAGTCCGCATCGGGCGCAGATCTTCAGCCATGTTCTGAAACGGGCATTGAGCCTTGGTTTCAAGAAATCTACAATCTCATGGGGTTTTATTTCTTCACTCATAATTCAACTCTCCAATAATTGAAATAGTCCTTAGCGATTTAGATGGAATATCCTCTGCGGCCAAATTCAATGCCTGTTGCGCCCCTGGAAATGAAGAAAAGCAAGGCGTGTGAAAGCTTGGTAAACGGAATCAAAATAAGCATGAGTTCGCCTGAAAGCATATGAATGAGCGTCATGTTGTCTCCTAAGAAACCGATGTTGTCCAGGGTTCCGTGGGAAAGGAAATAACCGGTTAAAAAAGGCAATGCGGTAACAACAATAAGCAGGTAATCTGCAAACCCGGAGATAAGACGTATGTCAGCGGAAAAAATGCGTCTGAGCAGGAAGAAAAGTGCGATGACAAGCAGAATAATGGTCATCCAGTCCGCCAACCAGTCCGGTATGGGCGTCCAGGACCACTCAAAGCGGGATTCTTCCCAGAGATAAATATGCCCCGCCAACCAGATGGGGACAACCATCAGACAGATATGGAATATGTAGCCGAGGATGGAGTATACGGGGTTTTTTGCAACACTCTTGTTGATTGGCAGCAGCCAGCGGAAGAGGGTGAGAAAGGCATACTTCCAACTGAAATGCTGATAAATGATTTTGTCCTTTTTGGTGGAGGACACCAGAAATATTCCGACCCTCAGGAGACTGCCGATGATGAAAACCATAAAAGCAATCCAAAGGAGAGGTCCTTCAACAAATGTGTAGAAATCCATGATACACCAAACCTCCTTAAGAAAATTGATGATCAAAAAA